>CAYJVD010000009.1:0-13372 GCA_964373585.1 uncultured Candidatus Saccharibacteria bacterium | reverse complement strand
TGAAAGCGATACCTTCAGTTTTAAGTAAACTGATTAATTTTTCTTCGAGTTTAGGAAGAGGCGTTTTTTCTTTTTGATATTTTTTTATGCGGTGATAATTTATGAATCTCCACACCTTTTCGGATGTACGCCATTTGTAGTAGGGAGATAAGATTGGCCAGAGAGCCGATCTGCTTTTTAGCCTTAATGTCTTCCAACCCATCTTAAAGCTGTTGAACATTGAGCGCATGTTCTGGTATAGTATCATGCGTCGTTTTTTTCACAAATCATTTCTATGGCATCTAGAATTATTCCGTGCGTAAATTGTAATAGTGTTTCGCATCGTGAGCTTGTGACCACTGATGTCCGGGTGGTGGTGTGTAATCGGTGCGGTCTGATATTTCAAAATCCCCAACACGAGGAGGCGGATTATATCCGTTTTTATGAAAGTAGTTATCGCGATAAGATTAAACAGTTCTCTAAAACGGCCAAAGAGATCTTGACCCTCAAGCGTGACCAACGAGCCTATCTTAAGTTTCTTTTGCTTAACTTGCCTAACGATCGATCCATGGCTGTTCTTGATGTTGGTTGTGGTTTAGGGGCCTTTATGCAGTTTATGAAGGAGTCGGGTTTCTCCAATGTCTGGGGGTTAGATCCGGAGAAAGGTCTTGATGATTTTGTTCGATCAAGGTTCGGGCTTAGGGTTCACGAAGAAGGACTTTTCGCCAATTCCTTGAAACTTGCTTCTTACGATCTTTTGCTTTCCATCGCTAATATCGAACATTACACAAATCCCAAGGCGGCTTTTTTGGCCATGAGAAAACTACTGAGAAACGACGGCTATCTCTATGTCAACACCATTGATACCAGAACAATGGTGTTGCGCAAAGGTATTAATAAATATTTTAAATTTGTGCACACTTATTATTTCACTGAAAATAGTTTGAAGAGCTTGCTTGGACAAGCAGGCTTTTCAGTGATTCAAAGCTGGACTTCGCCACCAGTGTTTGATTACTCGACTTTAATTCGTCCAGAAAACTTTTTGCACGGCAGGTTAAATATTTTGGCAAAGAAAGATAGAGTGCCCAATGAGATATACTTAAAGGATGACCCAGAATCTGTAGTAGATTCTTTTGAAAAGGCGTACAAGCGAGATTGGGTTTATGCCAAGATTCATCATTTTTTAAACTACTCTCGACTCGGTTATCCGTTTAACGTGCTGCGTTCGTATTTAGCATGAAGACTGTATTCATATCTTTATTCGAAGGAGTTGAGGCTAAGAATTTACTTCGCTCTGGGGTAGTCAGTTTACTTTTGGATGATCTAAAAGTTAGGGTGGTGTGTATTACAAAAAGCAAAGAGCGCGTAGCTTTTTACGCGAATGAATACCACCATCCTCGCCTTTTCTACGAAGTGATCGAAGTGCCTAGGTTAAAAGGTTTGGATCTCTTTTTTTCGAATCTTAAATTTGCCTTACTCAAAACAAAGACTACTGATCTAAAACGTAAAATGGCTTTGGCCAGAAGTGGAAACTATCTTACCTATTATGGCGGTTCCTTCCTTAACTTTCTTTTGGCGCATTCTTTTTTCCGCAAGATAGCGCGAGCTTTTGATTATCGATTGGTCAGAACTAATATTTACAGAAAGCTTTTTGAAAAATATTCTCCGGACCTTGTTTTTATGGCTCATCTTTTTAATGAACCAGAGACCCATCTTTTGGCTGAAGCAAGGAGAAGGGGTGTGCGCACCCTAGGCTTTATTAACTCGTGGGACAAAGTGACCGCTCGAGCAAGCATTCGTATTTTGCCAGACGAGATGCTGGTTTTCAACCAGATGGTTAAAGACGAAGTGTCTCTTCATAATGATATGGATCTCGAAAAGATTCATGTGGTGGGACAGCCTCAATACGATTTTTATTTCTCACCCGCCATTCTTTCTAGAGCGGATTTTTTTAATACTTTGGGCATTCCGGAAAAAGCTTCATTGATTGTTTATGCCAGCATGGGAAGCACTTTTAGCAGTTTTGACTGGCATATTGTTGATTTATTGGAAGAGTATCGTCTAAGAGGGGATTTGGGTGTTGGGGTTGAATTGCTTGTGCGTTTTCAGCCGAACGACTTTTTAGATCAATCTGAAATAGACAAGCGACCCTGGCTTCATTATCAATATCCCGGAATCCGGTTTGATTCTAAGCGCGGGGTTGATTGGGATATGAGCAAAAATGATTTAGAAGAGTTGAGGGCTACGCTCACTCATCTGAATCTTCTTATTAGCTATGCATCTAGTATTAGCGTGGATGCCGCCATTTTTGATAAGCCCATTATCAATATTAATTTTGAAATGGGAAAATCAGCAAATCTAGAAAAATTGCCGACGCAATACTATTTGTTTGATCATTATAAAAAAGCTCTTCGGACAGGAGGTATCCGCCTAGTGTCGCGCAAGGAGGACTTTTTGGACACCATTCGAGAGTATCTGGTTCATCCCGAACATGATAGGGAGGGACGCAAGCGGCTTAGAGAAAGCCAGTGCGCTTACCTTGATGGCTTTTCCGCAAAACGAGTGGCAGGACATATAAAACGCATGCTTGATGAAAGATAATTATTTCGCTTATGAAGAGGCGGTCAAAGAATTCGTGGGTTGCAACTTCTGCGGCCAATATGATACGTCAGTGCTTTCGCGCTCGGCCAAAGATCGAGCGGATGTGGATACCCGTTTGTGTCGCAATTGTGGTCTAATATATATTAGTCCGCGGATGACTCGAGCTGAATACGATAAATATTATCGATATTATTATCGTGAGGACCGGGAGAGACTAAAGAGACAGACGGAAGCGGGGCTTGAAAAAAATTTTGAGGAAGCGCGTCGTTTTGGAAAAGCTTTGGCTGGTCGTGTGTCTGATTTTATGAAAAGCGGTCTGACCATAGATGTGGGTTCAAGTACCGGTGGTGTTTTATTTGGTATGCGGGAAATTATACCCCAGTTAGAGCCGAGAGGCGTTGAACCTTCCCAAGCTGAATCTTTATTTGCTAATCAAAAGGGAATACCGACTGAAACTGTTCTCTTTGAAAATTTCAAAGGATTAGATATCGAGCCGTCTAACATTCTCTGTGTTCAAAGCCTGAATCACTTACTCGATCCGCGAGCCTTTTTCGAATGGGCTTATCAAGCCCTTACACATGATGGTTCGCTAGTGCTTGCTGTAAAAAATTTTCGTCAGCAGGTGTATCGAGCCGGAAGCGTTCAATCGGCTGTTCAGATTGATCACCCATATATGTTTACACCGGAAGTTCTTGCTCATTTCGTTCAGTCGTGCGGATTTACGATCGTTTACTTCGATATCGACGAAGAAAAAAGTTTAGAAGAGTTAAGTAAACAAAGAAACGAAGGCATGAGCATCCAACACATACGATTTGTGGCAAAGAAGGATGAGAGTAAGCGTGTTAGCGCCGAGCAGATTTCTTCTAGAAAAATAGCCGAGCGCATGATTCGGCAGTTTAGCTTGACACACCTTGCTTTAGTGAGGTTTAAAGCGTATTGTTTGAGATTATGCAAAAGGTTTTAGGCATTATCACGGCTCGAGGCGGTTCTAAGGGCATTCCGGGCAAGAATGTTAAGCTTTTACTTGGCAAGCCTCTCATAGCTTACACTATTGAAGCTGCTAAGCAGTCTGGAGTATTCGACAGAATAGTTGTAAGTACAGACGACAAGCTTATAGCGGATGTGGCTCGACAATATAATTGCGAGGTACCTTTTATGCGTCCCAAACGCTTGGCTAGTGACAAAACAGCTCATCTGCCAGTTATCCAACACGCGGTCAGCACCTTAAGAGAGAGAGATGGGTATAAGCCAGATTACACCATGATACTGCAACCTACATCACCCTTAAGGCAAGCTTTTCATATCAAGGAGGCAGTCGAACTCGCTTTGAAAGAAAAGCCAGATTCTGTGATAAGCGTTGCATCCATTGCCGATAATCTCAGTCCACTCAAGGCTATGATTCAAGACCGTTTTGGTTATCTTAAATTAGTGAATGGCAAACCGGTTTCAGAGAGAATCTCACGGCGCCAAGACTTACTTCAAACTTACTGGAGTGTGGGCGCCATGTATCTTTTCAAAACAAAACTTTTGTTCCATAAAAAGCACCCCAATTTTTACGGTCGGAAAGTCCTTCCTTATGTCATGGAAAATTGTTATTTGATTGATATAAATATTCCCGAAGATTGGGAGGCAGCCGAGCGGGCTTTAGAAAAACTTTTACTAAAATAAATATGCGAGTACTTATTACGGAACCCGAAGATTACTCACCTAAGGCTTTGGCCATTTATCGTTCCTTGGGCAAAGTGACTTTCGGCAAGAAGCCAAGCGAAGAGATAGAAATGCTTGTGGTGCGTCTCGCTTATCAGGTCGACGCTTCGTGGTTTGCGAAGATGCCAAACTTGAAAGTGCTTGTTACTCCCACTACGGGCCTTAACCATATTGATATGGCATGGGTGAAAAAAAGAGGCGTTAAGATGATCTCTTTGCGAGGGCACAGCGGTTTTTTGAGACAGATTAGTTCGACCGCCGAACTGGCCCTCGGCATGATGCTTTCTCTTACGCGCAATATCCCTTGGGCCTTTCTAGATGTCAAAAAAGGTCGCTGGAATCGAGATGCTTGGAAAGGGGTTCAGATTAAAGGAAAAACTCTTGGTATATTGGGATGTGGTCGTCTTGGCAAGATAATGGGGCGGTACGGGAGAGCTCTCGATATGCGTGTTATAGGAGTTGATCCTCGTTATACGCTTGCGGCCATGAATTCTTTTGGTATAAAAAAAGTTTCCATGGGTGATCTATTCAAGCAGGCTGACATTGTGTCTATCCATGTTTTACTGGATGAAACCACTCGTGGTTTGGTTAAAGAAGAACATTTAAAATTGATGAAAAGCGGTTCTTATATAGTGAACACTGCCAGAGCGGAAATCGTGGATGAAGAGGCTTTGTTTAAATATCTCGAGAATAAGAATTTGGGAGGATTAGCTACCGATGTCTTATGGGATGAAAGCGGTAAAGACGGGGCCCATTTTAAGAATAGTAAATGGCTGAAGTACGCGGAGACACATTCAAATCTTTTGATCACGCCGCACATGGGTGGAGCCACTTTGGAAGCCATGCGTATTACTGAAGATTTCGTGGCAGAGTTAGCTAAAAAATATATAATGTCAAAAAAGGGATGAGAAAAATCTGTTTTATTTTAACTAGCAAAATCCACTATTCGCGCAGTAAGCTTATTTTAGAAGAGCTTAAAAAAAGACCAGATGTGGAGCTTCAGATCGTGGTGGGTGCCTCGGCCATCTTGAAGCAGTACGGCGATGTCGAGAGTTGGATCAAGAATGATGGCTTCAAGGTGGATGCCAGAATTACCATGACATTAGAAGGAGGGAGCAATGTGGCCATGGCCAAGACTGCGGGTATAGGTATCATCGAGTTCGCTTCAGTTTTTGAAAACCTGAATCCGGATATCGTGGTAGTAAGAGGTGATCGATACGAAGTTTTATCAGCGGCCGTGGCGGCCGCATACATGAACTGTATGGTGGCGCATATAGAAGGAGGGGATGTTTCTGGAAATATCGACGAATCAGTGCGACATGCGATTACTAAGATGTCTCATTTGCATTTTGTTACCAACGCGGATTCAAGGAATCGAGTCTTGAAAATGGGTGAATCCCCGGAGTATGTCTTTGATGTAGGTGCCCCAGATGTGGAGTTCGCGGCATTGTCCAAAGAGACTATCGCCAATCGAGACTTCCATACCGTCACTTTGGGTTACAAAGTGGACGTTGGAGAAAATTTTTTGATTCTTATGCAACATCCAGTTACTTCCGAAAAGGGCCAGAACAGGGATAATATGGAGGCCAGTCTTCAGGCCATCTTAGAATTGGGCTATCCAACTTTGTGTTTTTGGCCAAATATTGACGCTGGTACCGACGAGGTTTCTAACGCCATTAGGCGCTATCGGGAAAAAACCGCCATTGACGGGCATGTTGGTTTTATTAAATATTTGCCCCCGGGTAAGTTTATCGCCCTTTTGAAAAAAGCCCGCTGTCTTGTTGGCAACTCTTCGGCCGGAATTAAGGAGTGTTCTTATTTGGGTATTCCAGTAGTTAATGTGGGTAGCAGGCAAAGTGGTCGTTCTCGTACTGAAAATGTGTTGGATGTTTCTCATCAGGTTCCTGTCATAAAGGAAGCCATTTCGATTCAACTAGGAAGAGGATATTTTGAATCCAGTCAATTTTACTACAAAGAAAATACTAGTAAAAATATAGCTGATATTTTAGCCACAGTTTCTCTTTATACACAGAAGCGTTTTGTTGACTGAAAATAATTATGTATAATTTAGTCTGCATTATTTTAGCAAGCTAATTTTTTATATATGAATAAGAAAAAAGTGTCGGGGTTTCTTTTAACAGCTTTTTGGGTGCTTCCCGTATGGGTGAGCGCGGCCATTACTCAAGACGCCCCGCCCGTAGATGGTTTTTTCGGCAACATTACTGTTTCCGGCGGTTCTATTGTTCCCCTCTCGCAATTTAGACTGTTTCAAGCTAGCGGCGCGGATACACTGACGGCGGTGGGTTTAAAACTAATAGCTTCAAGCACGCTCGCGAACGGGCAGATCAGCCGAGTCTCCCTTTGGAGAGAGTCAGGTCTCAATCCCGGTTTTCAGCTTAATGAAGATATTTTAGTAAATGGAGCGGCGGTGAATGGGCCCACCGCGGGCGCCTTGCTTGTGTTAACCCCCCTACCCCCTCTTAGCATCGGCAGTACGCCGGCGGAATTTTTCTTGGTGGCTTCTACCACTGGTTCCGGGGCGCTTACAAACGGCGATGGGTTGCATGTTGAGATGCAGGCAAATTACGCTTCCACATCAGCCAATACTGGGGTAGGTACCGCTTTTACAGGAAGAAATAAATTAATCCTGAACCAAAACCCCCCTTTAAAAATCAGCGAAGTGAAGATCGGTGTGGCTAACAATCTTCAAAACGAGTTCGTGGAGATTTACAATATGACCGATGTGGCCATCAATCTTGCGGATGTGCCGCTCAATCTTTACATCATGAACGCGCTAGGCGGGGCTGAAAGAAAAGCTCTCAACTATTTCAAGCGCATCATTCCGCCTTTTGGTTATTTTTTGATCGGTTCGGCCACCAATTATGCCGGCAGTGTGTCTCTTGATGCCACATACGATACGGCTACGCCGGGAGCTTTTCATCTTGTGCCAAATGGAGCTGTGGCCATTTCTACTTCAGCTGTCCTCGCGAACGCCACTAGCTCTAAAATGGATCTAGTTTGTTGGGGAACCCAGCCGGGGCCTAATTGTGAAAATAGCGATACGGTAGGAGCGGTTGGGACCGTGCCGTTTTTGGAAAATGGAACAAGTCTTGAGCGTTTGGCTCAAGGCTATCCTAACGCCACTTCCACAGCTAACTTGATGGCCTCGGGAGGGACGCACGCCACCAAGGGTAACGGTGTGGATCGCAATGATAATTCGGAAGAGTTTGTTATTCAAGCCGTGCCTTTTCCTCAAAATAGCGCGAGCGCCAAGGAGTTTCCTTTTGGCGGAGGTTTTGTGGACAGCTCTAATCTGAAAGTAGTGGGTTCTTTCCCGGGGACAGGTATGATGAATGCGCCGGTTGATCTCACATTCGTGGGATTTGGTTTCAACAAGCCGGTTAACCCCCTGACCATCATATCTCCGATTGCCACTACCACTGTCTCTTTGACGGCCGTAGGAGGTTCTAATCTCTGCACCAGCGTCTCGTATAGCGATATTCAATCTAATTTTGAACCTCCGGCTAAGTGTATTTTATCAGCGCCGCTCGCGCCCAGCACCGCCCTCACTTTTAGTGTGAGCAATGTGTACGATCTTTCCGGCAATCGGCTGGATCAGGACAGTTTCCAAGCAGGCAGTCAAGATTACTCCGTTACTTTTACTACCGGAGGCGCTGGACAGACTTTCAGCAATCTTATCCCACCCCAAGTCCTCGGCACCAACCCTTTTCCCGGTAGTCTCAATGTGCCCCTAAACATTGCCCGCCTTTCCGTCCAGTTCAGCCAGCTTAATATGGATGTGTCTAGTCTGAACTCAAACACCATTACTCTAGCTAAAACCGCGACAGGCGAAGCGGTGACGCTTTCGGGATTTTCTTTCAGCACTTCCACTGATCCCCAGATCGTCCAGAATATTCTTTCTATCGTGCCGGGAGCCCTCGCGGCCAACACTTCCTACACTCTGACGGTCAAGACGGGTGTGAAAAATTCCAGCAACATATTTTTGCCTGCGCCGTTTATTTCTCAATTCACCACAGGTAGCGCCAACGACACTACGCCCCCTCGAGTGATAGCGGTTTTACCAAAAGATGGCTTTCCTATCCCCGCCAACACAAGCGATTTCTTATTCGCTTTTGACGACAATATTGATCAGACGACGGCCACATCTGGAGCTGTTACTTTGTCCACACAGGCAGGACCTTTGCCGGGCGTGGTTTTCTACAACCCGGTCTCTAAAGAAGGTCACTTCCTGCCTAACAATGTTTTGCCTCTTGGAGCCACTACTACTCTTACTTTAAAAGGAGCTTCTATCAAAAACGTTTCCGGTCTCGCCCTTGGAACCGATGTTACTAGGGCCTGGTTTACAGAATTCACTAATTCTGACACGACTGGTCCTAATGTTTTATTTGCCAACGGGGATGATTTTGGCCTGGCCATCACATTTGATGAAGCGGTGAATGTGAACGATGCTTTAGATTTGACCAAATACTCTTTGACGGTGGGCGGTGTCAGCCAGACCTTGAGCGCTTTGGCAGGCCACCGCGTGGCTTATGAAGGCGTGACTCGCACGGCCCGAATCTCCGGTATAAAGTTGCAAGCGGGGGCCGATTTTACGGTGACCGTTTCCGGTCTCAAAGATATTTCCGGTAACACTATGAGCGCTCCTAGTTCATTTACGGGTACTGTCAAGTCATTTGCCACATCAGGCGGGTTCCTTGGTCCGGGAGAATTCAAGGGTAGCACTTTTGGTGAAGAAAAATCATTCACCAGCGTGGCGCCGGCCATTGGCTTCATGCCTCCGGTAGGCGCTTTTCCGGAAACTCCCTTTGTGAACGCGAGCACTACTTATTTCTTCTCTTTGCCGGTTACCTCTCAGATTCCGGCCGATGGAAAGATTGTCATTACATTTCCATCTACTTCTGACTTCGGGCTTTGTTGCGTGGCCACATCCAGCACCCGCAATCCTCAAATCAACGAACAAAACAGAGATATAAATGGTCCGGGAATCGGAACCATAAATCTGAAATCTGTAACAAGAAACAGTGCGGCAAAGAGTGTCACTTTGACACTAGGTGCGGCCACCCAAGCTCAAGATTTCTTGAAGTTTGCCGTGACCGATGTCAAGAACCCATCTGTGCCTAAGGGTTTTGACAGTTCCGGATACGCTCTCGATATAAAGTCCCAAACTTCGAGCGGCACTCTTATTGAAACATTCAGCCCTAATCCAATCTATATAAAAGGAGGAGCGTTGGGAGGTGGAGCGACGACAACTATTCGAGGAACGGTTACTGGTAACGGCGGTGTGATAGTGGGCATGCAGGTTCATCTTATGTCTCCCCAGACCGGCCCCCTTGACGCTACCACGGGGGCTGGCGGTGTCTATCAATTCACCGATATACCTATTAATACTCAATTTCTCGCCAACAATTTTGGTGGGGGAGGAGAGTTCGCTCTTTTCACTGACTCCTTTGTGTCGGGCGTGAGCGACGCAAACGGCGCCACTTCTACCGCATTTTTTGGTCAGCTTATCCCCACGTCTATCTTTGCCACTTCTACCAGCCAGATCACGCGCAATTTCAATTTGACCGCCACTTCTTCGGCGGTTACGCTGAATGTGAGATTGACCGCGCCTCTTAACACCTTTGGCGCTACTGAAGAAGTGGATGTGTCTGGAGGCGGGCCTGGTCAGTTTATCGTCCGCACTGTTATGCCCGGAGCCTCTGCTTTGACCGCGTCCACCATAACTTCTCTGCCAATTCCTCAAGTAAACGGAAAATGGTTAATTGGTATTGGACCGGCTTTGCCGAAGAGCGGTGGATTCCTTTCTGGACCGCCGCCATCTCCGAACTGGCTCATTCCCAAGCCGGTCAATCTGGAAATCAGCGGTTGTCCATCAAACTGCTTGGCTAAGATAAATGGATTGGTGGTTACTAATATTGATCTTTCTATCCAGACGGCCGACAAAACCATCACGGGCGTCTTGAAAGACGAAAATAATAAGACGGTGGCCAACGCCATGGTGTACGCTTACTCCTCGGCCGGAGGGTTCGGCAGTCACGCTGAAAGTTCGGCGAGCGGAGTTTTCTCAATCAAAGTCATTGCCGGCACTTATGTAGTGGGCTCTTTCAGCCCGGATCTCGGACAATCTAAAGAGGTGGCGGTGGTGGTGGATAGTTCCGGCAATGTTTTTGTGGATGGATCGCCGACGGTATCCACCGGATCATCTGGAGCCAATCCACTCGTCTTAAAGATTACCCAACCTGATTACAAGATTACCGGTCGGGTGACAGATGGCACTAACGCCATAGGCAGCGCTTCCATTTACGCTTACCGCACCGATGGCCCCGGCCATGCTGACGCCGTCACCGATTCTTCCACGGGCAACTACACTCTCTATGTGGATAGCGGCAGTTGGAAGGTGGGAGCTTTCATCCCCGGTTTTGGGCAGGCGAGCGAGCAGAGCGTTACTGTCACTACATCAAGTAAGAGCGACATCAATTTCGCGCCTTCATCCGGCACAACCTACTCGATACTCTCCGGCACTATCTATGAGGACGCGAGCGGTAATAACGCTTTTAACGCCGGGGAGGGTCTTGAAGGGGCGGTAATCAGATTATCGGGGACAGCCGGAAGGAATGAAGCCATTTCAGGATCGGACGGGGTTTTTTCGGTGAGAGTGCCGTCTGGCGCCGGGTATACTATCTCGGATATATTCAAGCCGGGTTATGGCAAGATTGCTCCTCTTAAGGACGATGGAACGGCTGTCGAGTCAATTAATCTAACCGCCTCATCCACTCAAAATATCAGAATAGCCCCAAGGCGCACTGTCACCATTAACTTTAAGGACTCAAGCGGCAACGCGCTTTCCGTATCCAAAGCGTTCGTTGATCTCTTCGATAATGTCAAAAATTTCGGCAATCGAATCGAAGTGACGAATGCCACTACCACATCCCTTGCCATCGCGGACGGTGCTTCCACAACCGTAAGAGTAAATATTCAAGGCGTGCCGGGCGGTAATATTTCTGTCACTTCTGATTCGGGTAGCACTTTAGTTCTTTCGGGCGTGGTCCAAGTAAATGGAAATGAAACTATCAAGGTGACGGTCAACACCGCGGTTGCCGCTTTCAGTACCGTTCTCGGCACAGTCTATCGAAATACTGCTACGGCTGGCAACGAATTGCCTGACGCCTCCATTCAGTTTGTGGATCAAACCAACGGCATTCGCTTTGACACTGTTTCCACCAGTTCCGGGACATACTTGGCTAAGGCGGTAAACGGCACCTATCAAGTGTTGGTTTCCAAACCCGGATTCATTGGACAGCCGGTGACGGTCACTGTAAGTGGCGCTACATCCAAGAATTTTGTTTTGACTCCGGCTTCTCTCACGATCTCTGGAACAGTCACGGCCGGTGGATCAGCAGCCAAAGAGGCTTTCGTTTTCGCTGAAAAGGTGGGTGGCGGACAGGTCGTCACCCAGACCGACACCAGTGGGGCGTACACTCTCAATGTTTCGAGTGGTGTTTGGCGACTGTTCGCGGCCGCGGAAGGTTTTGCCAAGGGCGCGTACGCGTCTAACCCTTTGCAAGTCAGTGCGTCTCAAAGCGGTGTGAATGTGGCCTTAAGCACGGCCGTTACGCTTGATTCCAAACTGGCTTCCTCGAACACTTTTACCGACACTTCTCCGGGCACTCTTTCGGATTCTACTGTCGGTGTAAATATTACTCTTCAAAATGGAGCTCTCGGTTCTTCCGGTAATAGCTCTTACCTCACAGCCAAAGAGACCAGTAATTTTGTGGAAACGGCCAGTGTCAATATTATCGGCAACAAAGCCATTGATATTGACGCCTTCTCTGGCGGTTCTCAAGTCAAGAATCTGGAATCGGGTAAAACGGCGGATGTGGAGCTGATTTACACCAAGGCGGAACTGGTTCTGGATGGCATAGATACCACGAGCGAAGTGGATAATCTTTTGGTAGTGGTGTATAGCGATGATAAAAAAGACTGGGAGTCGCTTTCCACCGTGGCAGTTTACAAAGACGCGGACGGAGCGATAGTTTCGTCCCCCACATCGAACCTATCGAATGTGGCTTCAGTCAGCTTTACGGCTGTCGGTACTCACTTTTCTAACTACGCTCTTTCGAGCGCGGTCGGCAGCGAGCCTCCATCTACGCCTTCGGTGACGGCTACGGCAGGCGCGGTAGGCAGCGGTAAAATTACGCTCTCCTGGACCGCTTCTTCTGGAAGTCCAGAGGGTTACTTCATTTATCGCGACACCACCGAGGCCGGCTCCTTTGCGCTTTATGTGAACGCGGGAAATGTTACCACTTTTGTGGACACTAGCATCACGGCCAATACCACTTACTTCTATAAGGTTTCGGCTTTTAAATCTGGCGGTAATTCGGAATCCATCGCGTCAGCCGCTTCAAGCGCCATTGCTCCAGCCCCGGCTGGTTCGGGAGGCGTAAGTGGTGGCGGTGGCAGCGGCGGGGTGAGTGTGCCTACGCCTAAGTTCGTGGTTATTCCGGGCGCGACTGAATCAGCAAAACCTTCTCCTGTGGCTCTGATTGTTTCCCCAGTCTTTAACAAAGTTCTTTCACTTGGTAAGCGCAGTGACGATGTGAAGCGACTGCAACAGATCTTAAACAGCGACCTTGAAACCAGAATTGCAGATAAAGGGGAAGGCGCGCCCGGCAAGGAAACTAACTACTTCGGCAAAGCCACTAAAAAAGCTCTGGGCAAATTCCAGTTAAAGTACGGACTGGTTAAAAGTGAAAAAGACCAAGGATATGGATCGCTTGGCCCTAAGACACGCGCTAAGATGGCCGAACTCTTCAAAAAAGAAGAGGCGAAAGCGATGCCAGAGATTAAGTCTGCCAAATCTCAAATAGATACGTTGTTAGAGCAGATTAAATCTCTTCAGGTCCAAATCGAGGAGTTGAAGAAAAAGGGTAGATAGTGCTATAATCTAAAATCTATGAGTATCAACAAGTGGATAGCCAATATTATTGTCTTCGGACTTTTCATTCCGCTTTTCGTGCCTTTCATTGTGACTAGCTCCATGTTCTTTCCCTTCATTACGGGCAAG
>CAYJVD010000008.1:0-13609 GCA_964373585.1 uncultured Candidatus Saccharibacteria bacterium | reverse complement strand
TCAATTAAGGAATGTCGCCATAGGCGACAAACTGGCCGGACGCCATGGCAATAAAGGCATCATCTCGAGAATCCTACCAGAAGAAGACATGCCCTACATGCTCGATGGACGACCAATAGATGTCATTCTGACGCCTCTCGGCGTGCCTAGCCGTATGAACCTCGGGCAGATTTTGGAGATGCATTTAGGCTTGGCCGCCCATACTTTGAACTATCAAGCTATCACACCCACCTTTCTTGGACCCACTGATGATGAAATAAGAGGGGAGCTGAAAAAAGCCGGTTTTCCGGAAAACGGTAAAGTGGTCTTACACGATGGGCAGACAGGCGAAGCTTTTGAACAACCGATCGCCATCGGTTACATGTATATTCTCAAGTTGCACCACATGGTCGAGGATAAAATTCACATGCGTTCTATCGGTCCCTATTCATTGATCACCCAGCAGCCTTTGGGTGGTAAAGCTCAAGGTGGTGGCCAGCGATTCGGAGAGATGGAGGTGTGGGCGCTTGAAGGGTACGGCGCGGCTTATACATTACGCGAAATTCTTACCATAAAATCCGATGACATTGTGGGCCGTTCGGCCGCCTTCGATTCGATCGTCAAGGGAGAAAGCATCAATCAGGAAAACCTACCAGCCTCTTTCAATGTGCTCATGAGCGAACTTAAAGGTCTGGCGTTAGATATGGAACTTAAATACAATGCAGAGAACTAACACCAATTTAAATACCGGTTTTAATCAGATCAGCATTCGGCTTGCTTCGCCTGAACGGATCAAAGAGTGGTCGCACGGAGAGGTGACCAAACCGGAAACCATAAACTATCGCACCCAAAGAAGTGAAAGAGGCGGGCTTTTCGATGAAAAGATTTTTGGGCCCGAAAAAGATTACGAATGTTATTGCGGTAAATATCGACGCATCAGATACAAAGATGTCATCTGTGAAAAATGCGGCGTGGAAGTGACCCGCTCTATTGTGAGAAGAGAACGTATGGGACATATCGAACTGGCTTCTCCCGTGGCTCACATCTGGTTTATGCGCGGAGGTGGGCCATCGAGGATCGGCAGCCTTATAAATATCTCGGTTAATGATCTGGAAAAAGTGATCTATTTTGCCGGTTACATCATCACCCGAGTGAATCATGATGAAAGAGAGCGGCTCTTAAAAGATCTTGATTCCGAATACAGGAGCAAACTAAAATCCATTAAGACTGACGAGGATCGCGATAAAGTCAAAAAATCTCTCACGGAAGTTAAGCAAGAGATCGAATGTTTGAAAGAAGGTAAAGTTCTGGATGAGATTACTTATCATCGCTTCTCGCTCAAATACGGACCGATCTTCGAAGCTGAAATCGGAGCGGAAGCCATCTACAAGATTTTTAAGAATCTGAATCTGGAAAAAATGGAGGAGGCTTATACTAGGGAGCTTGCCGATGTTAGCCCAGCCGAGAAAAACAAACTCTTAAAACGACTTTACCTCATTAAATCTTTACGAAAAGCGGGAATCAAGCCGGAATGGATGTTTCTTAAATCCATCCCCATCACACCGCCCGCCTTGCGCCCGATGGTGGCGCTAGATGGCGGCAGGCACGCTACTAGCGACATAAACGATCTTTACCGTCGAGTGATCAACCGCAACAATCGTCTAAAAAAACTGCAAGAGATCAACGCGCCGGAAGTAATCCAAAGAAACGAGAAAAGAATTCTGCAGGAGGCCGTAGACGCCCTTATAGACAATTCCATCAGACACGGCACGGGAGCGGTTTCTTTAGTCAATCAAGCCCAGCGCCGACCGCTTAAATCGCTGGCTGATATGTTGAAAGGCAAGCAGGGGCGTTTCCGGCAAAATCTCTTGGGTAAACGCGTGGACTACTCCGGCCGCAGTGTAATCGTGGTTGGTCCTGAATTAAAACTGGACCAGTGCGGCTTGCCCAAACATATGGCTTTGGAACTATTTAGACCTTTCGTCGTCTCTAAACTAATCGAACAAGAGCGGGCTTTTAACATCCGTGGCGCCGGCAAGTTAATTGACGAAGGTGTGCCCGAAGTCTGGGCCATTTTGGAACAGGTCATCCAAAATAAATATGTGCTTTTAAACCGCGCGCCTACTCTCCACCGTCTCGGTATCCAAGCCTTCAGACCGATTTTGATCGAAGGTAACGCCATTCAGGTGCATCCGCTTGTTTGTACCGCTTTCAATGCAGACTTCGACGGCGATCAGATGGCCGTGCACGTGCCGCTTTCAGCCGAGGCTCAAAAAGAGGCCCGTCTTTTGATGTCTTCCAGCAAAAATTTATTAAGGCCCGGAAACGGAGATCCGATAGTCACCCCGCGACTTGACATAGTGCTCGGCTGCTATTGGATGACGCGCATCGTCGAGGGGGAGAAAGGGGAAAATCTGGTGTTTGAAAGCACCAACAGAGCCATTGTGGCTCACGATATGGGGTATGTCAGTTTACGGGCCGCTATTCGCATCAAGGGTTCCGACCATCCAAAATATAAGAGATTCGAAGGTAAGATATTTGAAACATCCGTCGGCCGGCTGCTTTTCAATAGCGTCTTGCCGGACGATTTTGCTTTTATCAACCAAGAGATCACGGCCAAAGATTTGGCCCTTTTGGTTGAGGATCTGATCGAACACTCCGGCACGGAAGCCACGCCGGGCATTTTGGATAAAATCAAAAATTTTGGCTACAAATATGTCACCCGGTCAGGCATAACCTGGAGTTTTGATGATCTTAAAATTCCTAAAGAGAAAACAGATTTAGTGATCAAAGGCTACAAGGAAGCCGAAAAGATTGAAAGTAAATTCGAGGAAGGGTTCCTCTCCGCCGAAGAGAGATACCGCATGATTATCGAGGTGTGGCAGGATGTGAAGGAAGAGATTGAAAAAGCTCTTTTAAATAATCTAGATCAAAAAAGCGGAGTAAGAGACATGCTTGTTTCAAAAGCTCGAGGCTCTACATCAAACATTAACCAGATGTCGGGCATGAAAGGGCTGATCGTCAATCCGTCCGGAGAGACGCTTGATTTTCCCATCATCCCTTCCTACAAAGAGGGACTCTCGCCGCTCGAATATTTCGTGACTACGCACGGTTCCCGAAAAGGCTTGGCCGATACTGCTTTAAACACCGCCAAGGCTGGTTACCTGACGCGCAAGCTAGTGGATGTCTCCCAAGATGTCATCATCAAGGAGAAAGAGTGCGGAAACAAGGAAGGCACGCTCATCGCCAAAAAGAATTTATCGGGCCTGGATCAAGACATTGCCTCTTCCATCCGGG
The DNA here is from genome assembly GCA_964373585.1 of uncultured Candidatus Saccharibacteria bacterium. Classification (GTDB taxonomy): domain Bacteria; phylum Patescibacteriota; class Minisyncoccia; order Phycocordibacterales; family JBBUBG01; genus CAYJVD01. The sequence continues at coordinate 10,333 of CAYJVD010000008.1, read as the reverse complement.
GACGGGTGTTGGCTAAGAGCGTCAAAGATAAAGAAGGCAAGACGCTTTATAAATCCGGGGAGCTGCTCATGAAAAAAGACGCCAAGAAGATCGAAGAAGCCGGGGTAGAGGAGGTGTTCGTGCGTTCTCCCTTAACTTGCGTTACCTTGCGCGGCATCTGTCAAACCTGTTACGGCCTCGATCTCGGCAGGAATAGACTAGTGGATCTTGGAGAAGCCGTCGGCATCGTGGCCGCTCAAGCTATCGGAGAACCGGGTACCCAGCTTACCATGAGAACCTTTCACGCCGGTGGTATCGCGTCAGCTACGGGTGATATCACCATGGGGTTGCCGCGCGTTGAAGAGATATTTGAAAAGCGCGTCCCAAGAAATAGCGCCATATTGTGCGAGGTGGACGGTAAAGTGACCGAAATCAAACCTAAAGGTAAAGAAAAGGTAGTAGTGGTGCTTGACGAGCTAGCCGGTAGTCATGAATATCTCATTCCGTTTAAAAGATCGCTGATGGTGGCGGTCGGAGAAAATGTGTTCAAAGGTCAAGCCCTAAGCGATGGCTCTTACGATATAAGTGAATATTTCAGCTTGGCTGGCAAGGAGAAGACCGAAAATTACATTCTGGCCGAAATAAATAAGGTGTATTCGCTTCAGGGCGCATCCATATCCAGAAAACATGTTGAGGTAATTGTGCGTCAGATGTTTTCGCGCAAAAGAATCGTGGATCCCGGAGACACTACATTTGTGACCGGAGATATCGTCGAGATGATCAAACTGCTGGAGGAAGTAGAAAGAGTAGAGAAGACGGGAGGGAAACCAGCCACGACAGAATTGGCCGTACTCGGGATATCGGAGGTTTCTCTGACCACTTCAAGCTGGCTTTCAGCCGCTTCGTTTCAAAACACCTCGCGAGTCTTGATAGACGCCGCGCTTAAGGGCGAAATAGATAATCTGCGAGGGTTAAAAGAGAATGTGATTATCGGCCGCCTTATTCCGGCTGGCACCGGTCTAAAAAGTAACTACTTGAACGAAAATCAGTAGATTTTTTGCATTTTGCTTTTTTCATTTTAATTTTTTTCGTGTCTTCAACTGTTGAACAAGTAAAAGCGCGCCTTGGAATTGTAGAAGTAGTAGGTTCATATCTCAAGCTAGAAAAAGCGGGCGCCAACTACAAAGCTTGCTGTCCTTTTCACAATGAAAAGACACCTTCTTTTTTCGTATCGCCGGCTCGCGAGAACTACCATTGCTTTGGTTGCGGCAAGGGGGGAGATATCTTCAGTTTTGTGGAAGAGATGGAAGGTGTTGATTTCATACAGGCGCTGAAGAGTCTGGCGGAAAAAGCGGGAGTGCCAATGGACAGTAGGGAGAATAAAAATAGGGGGGAAAAAGAGATTATTTACGAAATATTGGCAACCGCCGTTCTCTTTTTCGAGAAAAGATTAAGAGAAAACGCTGATGTGGAGAACTATCTGAAAGAGAGAGGTCTCACGCAAGAAACTATTAAAAAATTTCGTCTGGGCTACGCGCCAGACGGCTGGCGTAATCTACATCATTTTCTCACGCAAAGAAGTTTTAAAGAGATGGATATAGAAAAAGCCGGTTTAATTATCCGGGGTGGACACGGTTACTATGATCGTTTCAGAAGCCGAGTGATGTTTCCTCTTTGCGACGCGCAGGGACGTGTGATCGCGTTTTCCGGCAGAATCTTTGGAGAAAAACAAGACGGAGCTAAATATGTGAATAGTCCCCAGACTATCCTGTACGACAAATCGCAGGTTTTGTACGGCCTAGACAAAGCCAAGGTCGAGGTAAGACGAAAAGATGTCTGTATCTTGGTGGAAGGCCAGATGGATTTAGTCTTATCTCATCAAGCCGGACTTTCAAACAGTGTGGCCCTCTCGGGCACCGCTCTCACCGATCAGCACATAAAGAGTATCAAACGCCTTACCCCGAACATCATCATGGCCTTCGATTCAGATAAGGCCGGATTCTCGGCCTCCCGCCGATCTCTCGCTCTCATTCTAGAAAACAACATGGAAGCGCGCGTTGTATTACTGCCTCTCGGCCTTGATCCGGCCGATCTTGCGAGCCGCGAACCCGAAAAATGGCGCGAAATGGTTTCAAAACCGAAACATGTCATCAACTTTTATCTCGATCTGATCGATCTCCAAGCAAGCGATCAGAGGGGGAAGGCTTTACTTATCGAGAGGGAGATCTTGCCCCTGATTGTGAAGTTGGCAAGCAGGATCGATCAGGCCTATTTTGTGAGTTTGGCCGCATCCAAAGCCGGTCTAAAGGAGGAGATAATCTGGCAGGCTCTGGGAGCGCTCCACAGTGGAAAATCGATTCATAAAATAGACCAAGCCAAGCAGCAGTCGGGGCCTTCACGAAGAGAAGCCATTGAGCGGCGTCTCTTCTCTCATATCTACTGGAAAGAGTCTCCTTTGAGGGCAATGCTTGAGGCGCTTCTGGGAGAAGAATATGTAAATGGCAGACTCCAAAGTTTAACCACAGACAAAGAGAGATTGATCTGGGAAGCGGACTATTATTTTAATAATAGTGCAAAAGAGGAAAAAGAGCTCAAACACCTCATTTCCAATCTGGAGGAGCATTTACTAAAAGAAAAGCTATCTGCTATAATGGAAAAATTACGTCAAAAAACCGCTAGCGACGAGAAAGGGGAGAAAGAGTTGCTCGAAGAGTACCAACAATTGAGCGCCAAATTGGCGAGCGTCAGGGAAACTTTTCTTAATTATGAAAAAAAATAAATCTAAAAAAGAAACGGCCCGTGTAAAGACCGTCAAGAAAAAGACGGTCAAAATCAAGCCGCCAAAAACCTCCAAACAGCTGGTGGTCAAAGAGGAGAAGCCAAACCTCATCGGGAAGAAGGGGTCCAAGCTTTTAGAAAAAGGCAGGCAGCGCGGGTTTGTGACTTACAGCGAGATCCTCAAGGAGTTTCCTCATATCGAAAATGATATAAACTTTCTGGATGAACTTTATGGACGATTCCAAGAGGCCGGAATAGATGTGCTTGAAGGTGGGGGGCTCCTGAGCTTAGACGATGATGAAAAAATGATAAAAGATAGGGGTCTGCGCACGGGAGAGACCGGACTGGACTCTGTCCAGATGTATTTGCGAGAAATCGGTCATTACAAATTGATCAACGCGGCCGAAGAGAGAGATCTGGCCAAGCGCATTGTCTTAGGCGATGATGAGGCCAAAAATACGCTGATCAAAGCTAATTTGCGTTTAGTGGTCTCAATCGCCAAGAAATATATCGGCCGTTCGAGCGATCTCACTCTTCTCGATCTCATCCAGGAAGGCAACCTCGGTCTTTTCAAAGCTGTCGAGAAGTTTGATTGGATGAGAGGCTTTAAGTTTTCCACTTACGCTACCTGGTGGATCAGACAGGCTATCACTAGAGCCCTGGCGGATCAGTCGCGCACTATCCGCATACCGGTGCATATGGTAGAGACTATCTCCAAATATAAGCAAGTGGTGAGAAGATTGTCCCAAGACTTAGGACGCGACCCGCTGTCGGAAGAGATTGCCACCGAGATGGGAGTAGAAGTACAAAAGATTCATAATATCGAAAAGATTGATCAGGGTACGGTCTCTCTTGAAAAACCGGTGGGGGACGAAGAGGACAAATCGCTTCTGGGCGAGTTCATCGCCGATGATAAGATTACCCCTCCGGACATAGCCTCCTCACAACGCATACTCTCTGATCAAATCAAAGAGATCTTGGGCGATCTTTCTCCTAAGGAGAGGAAAATCTTGGAAATGCGCCATGGTCTTGTGGACGGGATTATGCACACTTTAGAGGAAGTCGGCCAGGAGTTCGGTGTTACCAGAGAGAGAATCCGCCAGATCGAAGCCAAAGCGCACGAGAAAATTCGCGCTCACGACAAATCCAAACGACTTTTAAGTTATTAATCTCCTAATTTTGAGATTCATGTTGATGGCTAGCATATTTGATGTCATTTTAGTGGCGTTTTTTATTTACGCGACGCTTCTTTTGTTAAGGAGAACTCACTCCATTTTCATTTTTAGAGGTATCTTGGCCATAGCAGGCGTTTACCTCGCGGCTTTTTTCTTAAAACTGCCTCTGACTACTCTGGTTTTTCGCTTTCTTCTGTCATTTCTGGCTATTATCATAGTGGTGATTTTCCAGAGAGAGTTCCGCAGGTTTTTCGAGGAGTTTGCCATCGCAGTCTCTCGACCCTTTAATAGGGAAGAGTTGAAGCTGGATCAAAAGGTAGTCAATATTTTGATCTCTTCCGTCACTTACTTTTGTTCGAAAAGAATCGGAGCCCTAATTGTTATTAAGGGCGAACAGCCTCTCGAAAGATATTTATCTCTGGGAGAGACGCTCGATGGGGAGATTTCGGAACCTCTTTTGCTTTCGATTTTCGATCCATCTTCCCCCGGCCATGATGGCGCTCTCATCATAGAAAATAATCGCGTCAAAAGGTTTGGGGCGCATCTCCCTCTGGCTGAATCGTTCAAAAAATACACCAACCTCGGAACAAGACATAGGAGCGCTCTGGGATTGGCCGAAAGATCGGACGCTCTTATCGTGGTTGTCTCAGAGGAAAAAGGGGCGGTTACGCTGGCCCAAAACGGGGAACTTAAGACGCTTACCTTGGAGGCTCTCAAGAACGAAATCGAGCTGTTTTGTTTAAAAAAGGCCTCACTTGGCGATAAGAGTTTCTGGCTAAGCCAGTTTTGGGCCAGCCACACGCAAGATAAATTAATCGCTCTTTTTCTTTCCCTGACCCTCTGGTTCCTCCTTGTTTTTAAATTTTAATGTGACCATATCAGAACGGGAAAGGTTAAACCTTTCCCCAAATAAGGGGATTTTGGCAATTTGACCATAGTCGGGCCAAACTATTGCATAATGCATAGAAACTGGTATAATTTGTGAACTATGGATGAAGAGATCGTGCTGGATGAGGAGGAAAACTCCGAACCCATCCTAGCCTTAAAGAAAACCAAGGAGAGATTACGGGCGTGCGAAGAGGAGAAGAGCGAATATTTGGCAGGTTGGCAAAGAGCAAAGGCCGATTTCGTGAATGCCAAGAGACAGGAAGAAAAAGAAAGAATGACCGCCTTAAGCTACGTCAAAGAGATGGTGCTGTATGATTTATTGGAAATCGCCGACAATCTGGAAATGTCTCTCGCCCACAACGAGGAAGCAGGAGTCCGATCCATTTATCAAAAACTGTTATCTATTTTCGCAAGGCATAATCTGAAACTGATAGAAACAAAAGCAGACGAACAGTTTGATCCAGCTGTGCATATATCGTTAGAGGGGGTGAACACCGAGGATGAGAAGAAAGAACACACCATCCATTCTATAGTTAAAAATGGTTATAAATTAGAAGATAGGGTCGTGAGACCGACACATGTAAAAATATGGCAAAAATTCTAGGTATTGATTTGGGAACAACTTACTCGGCTATGGCCTTCGTGGAGGGAGGCGAGCCGAAAATAATCGAAAACTCCGATGGAGTGCGCACCACCCCCTCGATTGTGGCTATTTCCAAAAATGGCGAAAGACTAGTCGGGCTGTTAGCCAAGCGCCAGAGCATTACCAACCCCAAGAACACTATCTACGGTATCAAAAGACTGATGGGGCATAGGTTCGATGACGAAGAGGTCAAAAAAGACACCAAGGTGGTGCCTTTTGAAATCATCGCGAACGATGATGGCGGAGTAAAAGTAAAGATGGGGGATAGGTATCATCGCCCCGAAGAGATCTCCTCCATGATTTTGATGAAACTAAAAAAAGACGCGGAAGCTCGTCTTGGAGAAACCATTGAGGAAGCGGTCATCACGGTGCCGGCTTATTTTGACGACTCCCAAAGAAAGGCCACCAAAGACGCCGGAGAGATTGCCGGTTTCAAAGTCAGAAGAATTATCAACGAGCCGACCGCGGCCGCGCTGGCCTACGGCTTTAATAAAAAGAAGGATGAGCAGGTGGTGGTGTACGATTTTGGGGGAGGCACTTTCGATGTAACTGTGCTTGAAATTGCCGGAGGCGAAGGAGAACAAAGCATCGAGGTGAAGGCCACGGACGGTGATTCACACATGGGCGGCGAGGATATAGATCAAAAGATTATCCGCCACATCGCGGACGAATTTAAAAAAGAGAGCGGTATCGATGTTACCAAGGACGCTCTAGCTCTCCAGCGTCTCAAGGAAGCGGCTGAAAAAGCCAAGCACGAACTTTCAAGCACAGTGGAGACGGAAATCAACATCCCCTTCATCACTTCAGATCAAAATGGGCCGAAACACCTTCTGATGAAAATGACCAGAGCGAAACTTGAGGAGTTGGCCATGGAGTTTGTGGATAGATCAATGGAGATCACCAAAAAAGCGCTAGACGCTTCCGGATTGAAAATGAGCGAAATAGACGAGGTGATATTAGTAGGAGGCCAGACGCGCATGCCCGTTATTCAGACTAGGGTCAAAGAGCTGTTCGGCAAAGAGCCAAATAAATCCATCAACCCGGACGAAGTGGTGGCTCTGGGCGCCGCCCTGCAAGCCGGCATTATGCAGGGGGACGTCAAGGATGTTTTACTGCTCGATGTTTTACCTCTATCTCTTGGTATCGAGACCTTAGGCAGCATTGCCACCAAGCTGATAGAGAAAAATACTACCATTCCCGTTTCTCGCTCTCAAACATTTTCAACGGCGGCTGATAATCAGACATCGGTCGAGATTCATGTGGTCCAAGGTGAAAGAGAGATGGCGCCTGACAATAAAACCTTGGGACGGTTTACGCTCGAAGGTATCCCCCCTTCACCGCGAGGCTTGCCTCAGATTGAAGTCTCTTTTGACATAGACGTGAACGGCATCTTGAATGTCAAAGCCAAAGACAAAGCAAGCGGCAAGGAGCAATCTATCCGCATCGAGGCTAAAGGCGCGTTATCTAAAGAGGAGATTGAGAAGATGAAAAAGGAAGCCGAACAGTACGCGACCGAAGATCGAAAAAAGAAGGATGAGGCAGAGACGCGCAATCAGGCTGACATGCTCATCCACACCGCCGAGAAAGCGCTCAAGGACGCTGGTGATAAGATCACCGAAGAGTTAAAAAATTCTGTTTCGGAGAAGATTGAAAATCTGAAAACAGCCAGACAAGGGGTCGATACCGTCTCCATAAAAAAAGCTTCTGAAGAGTTGGGGGTTGAAATGTCTAAGATAGGAGAGATCATGATGAAAGCCAGCAAAGAAAAAAGCCCCGAAACTCCTAAAGAAGAAGGAAATCAACCATGAAAAATTATTATGAAATATTAGGCATTCCTAAAAGCGCCTCAAAAGATGATATCAAAAAAGCTTTTAGGAAGCTGGCGCATCAATTTCACCCCGATAAAAAGGAGGGGGACGAAAAGAAATTCAAAGAAGTGAATGAGGCGTACCAGATATTGTCAGATGACGAGAAGAGGGCCCAGTACGACACATTTGGCAAAGCCGATTTTAACTCCCAAAACCAAAATCAAAATTGGGGAGGCATGGAGTTTGATTTGGGAGATATTTTTAGAAAAGCCGGTGGCGGTGGATTTAGCTACACGCAAGGGGGCGATTGGCGCAATTTTCAAGACAATGTGGGAGACATCTTCGAAGGATTTTTTGGCGGAAGAGAAAGTCGCGCGGCGCGGGGAAGAGATATTTCAATCGATCTCGAAATAAGTTTCGCGGACGCTATATTCGGTACCGAGCGGACCGTTCTGGTCACCAAGGCCGGCAAGTGCGAAGTGTGCGCCGGCAAAGGCGCCAAACCCGGTTCAAAAGTCAAGAAGTGCGTTGCTTGCGGAGGAAGGGGAAGATTGCGAGAAGTGAAAAGATCTTTTATCGGCAGCTTTACCGTAGAACAAGAGTGTAATATCTGCAGCGGCAAGGGAGAAGTACCGGAAGAAAAATGCGCCAGATGTCATGGGGTCGGCATTACAAGAAGAAGCGAAGAAGTGACAATCAAGATTCCAGCCGGCATCAATAACGCAGAGATGATCCGCCTCGGGGGCCGAGGCGAAGCCATTCGACAGGGTGTAAATGGCGACCTGTATGTCAAAATCCATGTAGGTAATCATCCGGTATTTAAGCGAGAAGGTTCGAATCTGGTGATGGATCTCGAGGTCAAGCTTGGGGACGCCTTGCTTGGAACGGAATGCTCCATTAAGACGCTAGACGGGGAGATAAAAGTCAAGATTCCAGAGGGGATATCCCACGGCGAGATTTTGAGAGTCAAAGGCAAAGGAGGCGTGACGAGCGATAATCGCAGGGGTGATCTACTTATCAGATTAAAAATAAAACTGCCCACCAAACTGACAAAGAAAGCCCGCTTGATGATCGAGGAGATGAGGCGAGAGGATGCGATATAAACTTTATTCCAAAACCCAAAAATCCTGGGAGGGGATGTTTGAGGCTATTAAAAAAGCCCGACATTCAGTATATTGGGAGAACTATATTTTAATAAACGACACTTCCAATTACAATTTTTTTGGAATTTTAAAAGAGAAAGCCAGACAGGGAATAAAGGTTAAAATTATTCTGGACAAATTCGGCAGTTCAGAATTATCTAAGAATGCCATAGCGGAACTAAAAGCTTCAGGCGTCGAACTGCTTAATTTTGATTTCTGGTTCCGCCACACCCATCGCAAGATTCTCATCGTGGATGAGAAGACGGCGTTTATCGGCGGCGTGAATGTGGGCAAAAGATACCGAAAGTGGCTTGATCTGCATCTCCGGCTTGAAGGTAAGGTTGTCCGCTATCTTATAAACTCTTTTGCCAAGGCGTATAAAATGTGCGGAGGTAAAGATAAGGAGGTCTTTAAATTTAAAGTCCTTAGAAGTAGTAAAGTTAAACATTGGTTTTTGGAGCACTGGCCGATTAAGGGGGAAGATAGATTGCGAGAACATTATGGAGAGAGGCTTCATCAGGCTTCAAAATCGATAGTTATCGTCACGCCTTACTTCATTCCCCACAAATGGTTTGTTAAGTGTCTGGAGCAAGCGGTGGCCAAAGGGGTTCTGGTGGAGATCATCGTGCCCAAAAAATCAGACCATGAACTCTTTGATTTCACTAATTATCTTTTTATCGACTCCCTTCGTCATTCAGGCATCCATTTTTTTCTGACGCATGAGATGCTTCACGCTAAAGCCTTGCTCATTGACGACTCGGAGGGCATGATCGGCTCTCAAAATATCGACTCGCTTAGTTTTGACTTTAATGTGGAAGCGGGCTTATTTTTTAAAAGGAAAGACATGGTCAATTCACTCAAGAAAGTCTTAGACGGCTGGAAAAACCAAGCCATCACACCGGAGGAGGTGGTGTTCCAAAAGCGCTGGTATCATTATATTTTAGAACCAATTGCCCACCTTCTCCGTCCATTTTTGTAAAAACAACCACTTACCCCATACACTTACTTTAGACGGTCGGTTAAGTTATGTGTATATCGCGTACCACCCTCAACTTGACAGCGACCTATTCCCATGCAATAACATATTCCAGTTCTTTGTGACAAAACAGATACGGCCAAACTGACAGCAAAAGAAAGAAAGGAGACTGACCATGGATTCCATCGGAGCGCAAGTGAAGCCCGTATCCAACCCGCTGCTTACGTTCACGGGCACAGTCAGTGTCTCCGCAACTACTGCAAAGTTCATCGCCAAGGAGAAGCTCGTTTGTGACACTGGCCCAAAAGCCACGGTCAAATGGAGCTATCTCCACGGCAACTTCACCGAGTGGTTCTTAGGTGATGGCGGCAAGATCGAAAAGCCGATCACCGAAAAGACGCTCCACGTCTATATGTTGTGTAAGCGGTCGGCGGACGCTCCCATCATCGCCGAACTTGGCGGTGAGGAGAGGGTGGAAACTACCCTCTCCGAAATGTACGCCCTCACAGAAAAGCAACCGAGAGGTGAACCCGGCGTTCTCTTGACCGACGGTTGCGTCAACATCTTCTACATCCGGGACATCTACGGCCTTTTGCGCGCCGTCGATGTCCGCTGGGACGGCGACGGCTGGGGCGTGGATGCAAGCTCGGTCAACGATCCGAGCAAGTGGGAAGCTGGCCTCCGGCTGTTCTTTCGCTACTCTGTTCTCGTCTCCCCGGCCACTTCGGTTCAAACACAGACCTAACCCGCAGTCTCGGGATACTTTGACCCTCACTTTGCTTCGGCAAATCGGGGGTCATTTTCGTAATCAAGGAAAACATAAATCACATTAACGGCATCGAATACCGAGGGGTTTCAAAATATCACTTTCCGAGGTATCCTAAAGAGAATGAAAAAGATTATCCATTTTCTTCTACTTCCCCCCACCCTACTTTTCTTGGCGT
>CAYJVD010000007.1:3607-14865 GCA_964373585.1 uncultured Candidatus Saccharibacteria bacterium | reverse complement strand
TTAACTTGTCTTGTAAATCCGATTGTAGCCGGCGCTATTTATTTTTATGTCTGGAAGCAAAAACTACCTAGGAAAGCGCGGCAGGCAAACAGGATTTCTTACATTGCTTTTGCGCTGTTCCTCTTGGTTTTTGCAGTTTATTTTTATGTCACAGGGGGCGATGTGTATTCGGTTTTTTAATACAAGCTCAATGCTCCGAAACGCTTAGCAATTTGATCGATTCAAAAATAAAATAAGCATAAGTCGGATTGACGGAAGCAGGGTTTGGCACTAGGATCAGACAGACTAATGGAAGAAGAAATTGAAGCTTTGAGGGCAGGTGATCTTGGGGCGTATGAGCGGCTGGTCTCGGCGTTTGAAAACGCCCTATTTGGATATGCTTTCCGGCTCACTAAGAATCAGGAAGATGCCGAGGACATCACTCAAGAAACCTTTATTAAGCTTTATCGTTTCCGGGCGAACTTAAAACTCGGCCTAGGTCTGAAAAATTTTCTCTTCAAAATCGCCACCAACCTGGTGCGGGACCTTTATCGTAAAAAGAAAAGAGATCCCATTCTGTTCACATTTGAGGATGAGGATCTTGATAGAATCGAATCTGAAACAAAAGGCAATCTCGCAGCGTATAACCTAATGGAAGAGAGAGAGGCCGTTCTTGATATAGAAAGAGCTTTGGTCGAGATAAAGCCGGAATATCGTCTGGTTTTGTTACTCTTTTACCATCAAAGTATGACCTACGAGGAGATTGCCGTACTGCTCGAAATACCTCTAAACACGGTTAAGACTTATATCCACAGGGGCAGAGCGGCTCTCAAAGTCAAATTGTTAGATTACGCTAAGTAGATATTATGGACATCGAAAAAGGTCTAAACAGTCTAAACGATATCAAGCCCCCACTCTATCTTCACAAGAGAGTAATGCGTTCTTTGTGGTTTCTGAAGATGAGGAGGCCTCTGGTGCTTGTCTCAATAGCCTTAGTTGGTAGTTCACTCTATTCAATTTCCGAAGGCGGGCGGGCTTTTATCGAGGCCGAGACGGTCGGATTGCTCAAAGAGTTGGCATCTATCACTGGCTACGGTTTCGATTTTCTAGCTTACGCCAGTCAGTTGATTTTGATTGATATTCCTTACCATGTTATCCTTACGACCGTGTTTAGTTTGTTTTGCCTTTCATATGTTAGATTATTATTAACAAAGTCGACTTATTATCAATAAAGATAAACTTTATGAAAAATAGATTAATCAAAAGTGTTGGATTAGGTCTTATTTCAACCCTCGCTTGGACCGCCGTGGCGTTGGCCGAGACAGCACCTGCAGTTCCCTCCACAGTGGCGCCAGCCGGCACGCCTGTCTCATCAGTAGCGCCAACAGAAAACCAAAGAGCTGTGGGTGTAGGCGGTGGCGGTGTCCAATCCGAAGGCGAAATGAAGATCAAGGCTTTAAGGCAGGAGATGGAAGCCAAGATCAAAGCCATTCGTCGGGAGTATGAGGCTAAGATCAAGGTTTTGCGCGAGGAAATCAAAGCTCAGGCCGCTAAATATAGAGATGAGATAAAAGGTAAGACTCAGGAAGAGAGAGAGGCCATCAAGAAACTGCGCGGTGAATTGAAGGAAAAGAATGAGGCTCTCCGCGATAACAATAAGGATTTGAAAAGGAAACTGCGCGGCAAACTTCCAAACCTTCCTCCCAAAACTTCTCCCGAGACTCAGCCAGCTCCTCTCCAACCAGCCGTACAACCCGCGCCAGCACCCGCTACGACTCCCGCCCCTGCCACCCAGTAAGAGCTGATTGCTTAGAAAACAAAAAAAGTGACGGTGGATAAACCAGCTTGCATTGTTATGCAGGCTGGTTTTATAATTAGAGAATGAAAGAAAAAACATATCTAAAATTGACGGGTGCTATTTTTCTAGTTATGGCTCTGCTGCATATCGCCCGCATTTATTACGAATGGCCGGCTATCATCGGGACGGTTTTTGTGCCTATCTGGGCCAGTTACGCGGCCAGTCTTATCAGCATCTATCTATCTTATCGAGCCTTCCAGCTTGTCAAATAGTTCGATGAACTATTTGATGGTGTAGATATTGATGGCCTCGTTGCGACCTCGAAGTTTTGTTGAACCTAGTTCAACAAGGGGAGTGTTTTTAGTCAATTTGTTTTTGGTGCTTTCTCCGATGATCAGCATGCTTTTGTACTCTTTGGAGAGGCCGTTTAAGCGCGCGGCCACATTGACCGTGTCGCCGATGGCCGTGTAATCAAAGCGATTTTCCGCTCCGATGTTGCCCACGATAGCCGGCCCGGTGTATAGACCGATGCCGATGTTGATCTCATCCGCGCCGGAGAGGCGCAACTCCTCATTTAATTTTTTTAATTCCGCGAGCATGGACTTTGAGGCGCTTAGAGCTTTGTCGGCCTGTTCGGGGTCTTTTAGGGGGGCTCCCCAGTAGGCCATGATGGCGTCGCCGATATATTTGTCTATGACGCCCCCGTGTTTTAGTATTTCTTTGCTCATGATATCGAAATAGCGATTGAGTATCGCTACTACTTCGCGCGCGGGGATTTTTTCAGCCATGCTGGTGAAGCCACGGATATCTGAAAAAAGAACCGTGATCTCTTTTTCTTCGCCGCCTAGTATCACCTTACCGGGGTTTTTGATAATCTCGTCCAGTACATCTCCGGCCACATATTTAGCAAAGACACTTTTCAATTTGGATTGTTCTTCTTCTTTCTCTATATACCTATAACTTGAAAGGGCGGCTGTCGAGAGGATCCAGGCTAGATTGATGTGAATGAGATTGGCGCTTCCCCCCTTTTCGAAAATTAGAAGAAGCGAGGTGAAATAGATCAAGCCGAGCGCCAGATTGGCTAAGATTGCTTGATTGATCTTCGGGGCTTTTTTAAAGATCAAAGCCGCGATGAGGCTGGCCAGAAATATCCAAGCCACATTTAGTTCGTATGAAAATGGGGTGATGCGGTAGTTCCGCATAAGCATATTGACGATGTTCCCTTGGATCTCGACGCCGGTCATCTGAGTTCCCTTAGAAAAGGGGGTTGGTTTTTCGTCATGCAGGTCAGGCGCTGTCGCTCCCACTAGGATAATTTTATTTTTCAGCTCTTCGTCCAAATCTTCCTCAAGCAGTCGGAAGAAGGGTATACGGCGCATGGAGCCGGAGGGCGCGCTGTACACTATGCGCGTGGGATTTTCTTTTCTTTCAATGCCTGTGAGCTGGTTTGAGAAAGAGTGGAAACTACTCACTTCCGGAGGGTAGCGGCGGACAATTCCGTCAAGATCTAGTATCAGATTCACATGACCAAGTTTGGTATTTTTGTTTTGAGTGAAAAGATCTAGGGGTTTAATAAAATTCACGCCCTCGTAACTGTTTTCTTTTGTTTTTATGAGGGGAGCGGCTTCAACGGGCAGCACAAGAGAATATGAAATATTTTCGATCGCGCGTTTTAGCGCAAGATCGTCGTTATTACCGAGACGCGAAGCTTCCGAAAACATGATATCCAATCCGACGCTTTTTGGTTTTGCTTTTTCTAATTTAGATAGAGCTTTAGCGAACACTTCGCGCGGCCAGGGCCACTGACCTATCTGTTCGATGGACTGGTTGTCGATGGCCACGATGACGATGTTTTTATCGATTGGTTTCGCGCTAAAAAGCAGATCTTCCAGATAGTTTTCTAGCCCTCTCCAAAATCCAAAATAAAGCGAGATCGATAATAAGGTAGCTATGACTGCGGCTAAACTGGCGTATCTCATTTGCCGAGGCTGTTCTCTTCTCTCCTTGCTATGATTTCATCCACGAACTCTTCGAGGGTCAGCTTGCGCAGTTCGTCTCGCAGCGATCTGCCTCGAAGGCCTACGGCTCTTAGGGCATCTATCTTTTGCTCTAGCTCATCGTCAGAAAGCTTAGACACTCTGATCCAATTTTCTTTTAGAATGCTGTCAAGGTTGTCTAGCTTTTTAATACCGCTTTTTTCCACTAGAACTGCCGTGTTCTCTGTGACAGTGGTTTCTTCCGTCGCGCTTTTGACCTCTACTTTATTTTCCGAACCTATGACAGTCGAGCGACCATCTTCGTAAGCCATACCGAAAGCTGTGCCGCGCACATTCACCACGGCGTTTGTGGTGCGGATCTCCCAATGCGAGTCGGGCGTAAGAAGAGCCACTACTTTTGACCAAAGTCGGCCGGCGAGCAGTTTGATTTCCACGCCTAATTTTTCATCCCGCTTATCAAAATTTGCTTCCTTCAAGATAAAATTGGTATTTGCGTCCGCCCTTAAAACCGATCCATCAGGAAAGTGCAGGTGGGCAAAGCTGTTCTCTCTTACTTCAATCTCTGTGCCCGGTCCGATCTCATCGCCTGTTTTTAGTTCCCGAATAGGTTTCTTGTCATCTGTTCTAATTTCGCGTACTTGGCCCTTGATCACTTCAATCCACGGCAGTGAGACTTCTATGCTAGGCTTGGGCAGCTTGCCGTCCGCGGCCTGGCTCGAGTATTTTTTGAGAAAATAGGCCCCGCCTAAAATGACGGCTAAGATAAGGAGTGCCAAACCGACTTTCTTCATGCTATAATTATAATCATTATTAGTTTTTTACACAATTTATGTCCACAGTTAAAATTTATTCCACGCCAAGTTGCATGTTTTGCAAAATGGCCAAAAGCTATTTTAAGGAGCATAACGTGGTTTACAAAGAGCATGATGTGGCGGCCGACGCCAAAGCCAGAGAAGAGATGTTTGAGAAATCTGGCCAGATGGGGGTGCCCGTCATTGACATAGATGGCGAATTGACGATCGGTTTTGACAAGGCGAGATTAGCGGCTCTTCTTAAACTTCCAAATTAAATGGTGTACGATCTCATTATATTAGGTTCGGGGGCCGCGGGACTTGCGGCCGCACTGTACGCTGGGCGTTATCGCATGAAGACGCTTGTCATAGGCAAAGAGTTTGGGGGCGAGACAGCGCGGGCCGGCGTCATCTGGAACTATCCGGGAGTCAAAGGCATTGACGGTTACGATCTGATGCTCGCCATGAAGGCCCAGGCAGAGGGGGTGGGGACCGAAGTGATGGACGACGCGGTAGTGGGGGCTAAAAACGAGGGGGGCTGTTTTGAGGTGATGACAGGAGCCGGCAAAATTTTTTACGCCAAGACGCTTATTCTTAGCATGGGCGCGGAGCGCAAAAGGCTTGGTTTGCCGAACGAGAAAGAGCTGACGGGCAAGGGGGTGCATTACTGTTTTACATGCGATGGGCCGGTTTACACGGGAAAAACCATCGCGGTAGTGGGGGGCGGCGACGCTTCGGTCAAGGGGGTGAACCTAGCCTCGGAGTACGCCAAGAAGATTTATCTGCTAGTGCGGGGTAAAGAGCTTAAAGCCGAACCGATCAATGTGGAAGAGATGATGAAGCTGGGGGATAAGGTAGAGATTTTATTTGAGACCAAGGTGGAAACTATTGTGGGAGAGAAGAGATTGGAAAAATTACTTATTTCAAAATCGGGTGGGGCGCCGACTGATTTTGCGGTGGACGGTCTGTTTATCGAGATCGGGGCCGAGCCCAACACTAAGTTGTCGAACGATCTTGGCGTGACCTTGGATCAGTGGGGGTATGTTCTGGTGGACAACATGATGAAGTCGAGTGTTGAAGGCGTGTACGCGGCCGGAGACAGCACTAATTTTTTTGAACGCTTTAAGCAGGACATCACGGCGGCGGCCATGGGGGCGGTAGCCGCCACCTCGGCCTACAATTATACTAAGACTCACGGCAATCTGTGTGAGATTCATTGGAGGCCAGCGCCAGATAAATAGAAAGACGAGATATGAGGGTTTTAATGTTCGGCTGGGAGTTACCTCCATACAATAGCGGCGGTCTAGGGACGGCCTGTCTTGGATTGGCCAAGGCTCTTTGCGATCAAGGGGCACAGGTCACATTTGTTTTGCCTAAAAAAGTTGAACTTTCATCTTCTTTCATGAAGATAGTTTTCGCGGGCGTGGAAAGTAAGGAGCTTTTTTTAAGCTACGCTGACCCGGGATTTTATACCGGAGATCTCCAATCGGAAGTGAGAGAGTACGCGAGGAGGGCGGCTTTGATCGCGCGAGATGAAGAGTTTGATATTATCCACGCTCACGATTGGCTGGCTTTCGGAGCGGGCATGGCGGCCAAAAATGTTTCTGGCAAGCCGCTGGTTGTGCATGTGCATGCTACCGAGTTTGATCGCACGGGCGGATCGAGCGCTAATTCAGTGGTTTATGCGCTTGAAAAAGAGGGCATGCAAGCGGCCGACACTGTCATTGCTATCAGCAATTTTACAAAAAGTAAATTGGTGGAAAAGTATCAGATTGGGCCGGAAAAGATAAGGGTGGTGCATAACGGGGTGGAATCCATCCAAAATCTTCGCCTTGAATCTGGTAAGAGCTTTTCTGAACTGAAAAAAACAGGCAAGAAGATAGTGGCTTTTGTGGGGCGTATCACCTTGCAAAAGGGGCCCGACTATTTTTTGAGGGCGGCCAAACGCGTGCTTGAATTTAATCAAAAGGTGTATTTTCTGATGGTGGGGAGTGGCGACATGGAGCGCCAGATGATACTGGAGGCCGCTAATCTTGGCATTGCCGACAAGGTTTTCTTTACGGGTTTTCTGCGTGGAGATGAGCTTGAAGAGATTTATGGCGGGGCCGATCTGCTC
The DNA here is from genome assembly GCA_964373585.1 of uncultured Candidatus Saccharibacteria bacterium. Classification (GTDB taxonomy): domain Bacteria; phylum Patescibacteriota; class Minisyncoccia; order Phycocordibacterales; family JBBUBG01; genus CAYJVD01. The sequence continues at coordinate 8,184 of CAYJVD010000007.1, read as the reverse complement.
GTCATGCCGTCCGTTTCTGAACCGTTCGGGATCGTGCCCCTTGAGGCCATGATTCGAGGAACGCCTGTCATTATCTCTAAACAGTCCGGCGTTTCCGAAGTAGTGAATCACGCGTTCAAAGTAGATTTTTGGGATGTGGAAGGGATGGCGGAAAAGATGCTGGCTTTGATTGCTCTTCCTTCGCTTGCCGAGACCATGCGCCATGAGGGGCTTAGGGAAAGCCACACCATCACCTGGGCCGCCGCGGCCGCCAAATGCCTTCAGTTGTACAAAATCCTTATAGGCAATTCTAATCATACGGTGCCTGCGCTATAATAATAGTTAAAAAATAATAGGCAAAATTTACCAGACAGGATCTTCGTACGATCGTGCCAGGATCCTGTTTGAGATTTTGGATCCTCATCTCTTTGCATTTTGCTCTTTTCATTTTACACTTAGTTTGTTGTGCCAGCGGTTTGTTTTTATTTTCAAGTTCATCAGCCGAGGCGGCTGAAGAGATATCGACTCTTTGACATTGGCAAAGAGCGAAAATATTTTGACGACCAGTCCGAGACTAATCTGAACAACAAGCGTGTTTTAGAAAAAGTGTCTCAAAAATGTTATTTGCCCGCTAACGCTCTTTTCCTGCGACTGCTCCAGAGATATCCGGAGTTCAAAATCAGCTTTTCTTTTTCGGGTGTTTTTCTTGATCAGCTCGAGGAGTATGCGCCCGAAACCCTTCTGTCATTCCAGCGCCTAGCCGAGACCGGCCAAGTCGAGCTCCTTGCCGAAACATACTATCATTCGCTCTCTTTTCTTTATTCTAGGGATGAGTTTAGAAATCAGGTAAACATGCATGCCCAAAAAATAAAAACTCTTTTCAACCAAGTCCCTAAAATATTTCGTAACACTGAATTGATCTACCAAAACGAGCTGGCTAAGGAGGTCGAGAAGATGGGTTATCAAGGGGTGCTATCCGAGGGGGCGGATCATCTGCTCGGCTGGCGCAGTCCAAACTTCCTCTACAGCGCGCCCGGCGGCGCCCCGAAAATTTTGCTTAAAAATTATCGGCTTTCGGATGACATCGCTTTCCGCTTTTCTTCACGCGACTGGAGTGAATGGCCGCTCACCGCGCCAAAGTTTGCCGACTGGATTTCAGCTATAAACGGCAATGGGGAAGTTGTTAATTTATTCATGGACTACGAGACTTTCGGCGAGCACCAGTGGGCCGAGACCGGCATCTTTGACTTTTTGGAAGCCCTGCCAGCTGAAATATTAAAAAATAAAGACAATGGTTTCGTGACTCCCAGAGAAGCGCTTAAGCGCTTTGAAGCTAGAGGCGTATACGACGCGCCACACTATATCTCGTGGGCGGATATCGAGAGAGATCTTTCGGCTTGGCGCTCAAACAAAATGCAGGAAGAAGCTCTGGCCAAGGTGTACGCGCTCGAAAAGACCATGGAAGCTAAGGGCGACCCTGAACTTCTTGAGACGTGGCGGCGTCTCCAGACTTCCGACCATTTTTACTATATGTGCACCAAATGGTGGTCGGATGGCGATGTCCATAAATATTTCAACCCTTATGAATCGCCCTATGACGCTTTCATCTCTTTCATGAATGTCTTAAATGATTTAAAATTAAGATTGTAAATGGCGCGCTCACTTGTATTAGGTAACGGCAATATTTTGGCAGGTCTTGATGAGGACGGCCAGCTTCGGGATCTTTATTTTCCGCATGTTGGACTTGAAAATCATATTGGCGGTTACAACCGGCATCGCTTGGGCGTTTGGGTGGATGGCAGGTTTTCATGGATCGTCAAGCCGAGCTGGGATATCAAGATCAACTGCGAGGCAAGCGCCCTGATAGGTGAATTTGAATCCGCAAACCGCGATCTCGGTATATTTATCTGGGGGAAAAGTGCCGTTTACAATGAAAAAAATATTTATCTGCGCAAGCTCACTGTCAGAAATGATCACGGGTCAGAGAGAGAAGTTAGGGTTTATTTCGCCCATGAGTTTCAGATATACGAGTCGCATCGAGGCGACACGGCTTATTATGATCCCATCCATCGGGTTGTATTACATTATAAAGGCAGGCGGGTTTTTTTAGTGAACGCGCTTTCGGGTAAGAACTATTTTGACGATTTCACTACGGGAGTGTTTGGGATTGAAGGCAAGGAAGGCAGTTTCAAAGACGCCGAGGACGGTGAGCTTTCTCGCAATCCGATCGAGCATGGCCAGTCCGATTCTGTTATTTCTCTTTCTCTCAGACTGAAGGCGGGGGAGGAGAAGACTGTTTACTACTGGATGTGCGTGGCCGAGTCTCTTAAAGAGGTTCACGATCTCAATCATTATGTTTCAGAGCGCGGGCCGGATCATCTGCTTCGTACCACTCACGATTTCTGGCGAGCTTGGATCACTAAGTATAAATTTAATTTCAAGGGCCTCGATCCTGATACGGTGAGTCTCTTCGGCAAGTCTCTATTTTATGTCAGAAGCCACGCTGACGGAGGAGGGGCTATCATTGCCTCTGGCGATACGGGCATGCTGCATTCCGGCAAAGATACCTACGCTTACATGTGGCCGCGCGACGCGGCGTTCGCGGCCATGGCGCTTGATAAAGCTGGCGATTCGGATGTGGCGCGGCGTTTTTTTCAATTTTGCAACAGTGTCATCACTGACGAAGGCTATTTTATGCATAAATACAGGCCAGACAGGTCCCTCGGCAGTTCCTGGCATCCGTGGCTTTCGGGCGGACAAGTTCAGCTTCCCATTCAGGAAGACGAGACCGCTTTAGTGCTAATTTCACTTTGGCAACATTATGAGCTTTCGCGCGATCTTGAGTTTATCGAAAGTATTTACAATTCTCTCATCAAGAAAGCGGCTAGTTTTATCATGGGTCATCGGGATTCAAGGACGGGTCTGCCCAAAGCGAGCTACGATCTTTGGGAGGAGAGTTTTGGCGTGCATACTTTTACGGCGGCCGCTTGTCATGGGGCGCTCCTTGCCGCCGCCAGGTTCGCTAAACTTTTAGGCAAGGAATTGTCTGAACACAATTATCAAAACGCGGCGGATGAGATGAAGCGAGCCATCCTCAAATATCTTTATGACGAAAAGAGCGGACTCTTTTTCAAGAGTCTTGTGATGGAAGATGGAAAGTGGCGGCCTGATCGTACCATCGATATTTCGAGCGCTTATGGCATTTTCCTTTTCGGAGTCTTACGGGCGGATGACGAGCGCTTGAAGATAGCCATGCAAAATTCTGAAGCGGCACTTTCGGCTGGAACGACTGTGGGGGGCATCGCTCGTTATCAGGGCGATAACTATTATAGGGTGGATTCCGAGCTGGCTGGCAACCCTTGGGTTATTACCACACTTTGGCTTAGCCAGTATTATATTGGTATAGCCAAGGAAGAAAAAGATTTCGAGCCGGTCAAAAAATGGCTGACTTGGGCGGTCAAGAACGCTTTGCCGTCAGGCGTTCTTTCAGAACAGATTCATCCCTACACCGGCGCGCAGATCTCGGTGGCCCCGCTCACCTGGAGTCATGCCGAGTTCGTTTTGACACTCCTTAAATATCTCGATAAGCTTGACGAGCTTGGTCTTTGCGCCGGCTGTAATCCGGTAAAATGATCCCTAAACAAAATGCTTAGAGAAAATATTTTAGATTTTCCCAAACAGTTACTTTTCGAGCCAGAGGTGGTGAATGCCGGTCACTTAAAAAAAGCCGACAAATATATTGTGGCGGGTATGGGCGGTTCTCATCTCGCGGCCGGACTGCTTAAGGTTTACAACCCACATCTAGATTTGCTTATCCATCGCGACTATGGATTGCCGCGGGTGCCGGACTATTTTCTGGATGAAGCAATGCTGGTGGCGAGCTCTTATTCCGGCAATACGGAGGAGGTGATTGATTTTGTGGGAGCGGCTCTGGGGCGCGGACTGGTACCGGCGGTTTTGGCTACTGGCGGGCGTCTCCTTGAGATAGCCAAAAAAGAAAACCTGCCGTTGATTATTCTGCCAACTGTCGGTTTACAGCCGCGCATGGCGCTCGGTTACAGTCTCAAGGCTTTGGCTAAGCTGATACTTACCCAAGATCAACGTTCCAATATTATTTATGAAAGCCAGCCGCTTGATCTTGAAGATAAGGGAAAATCAGTAGGTCTAAGTCTGCGAGGCAGACTGCCGATAATATACTCTTCGACCCCTAATTTGCCGCTGGCTTATATTTGGAAAATAAAATTTAATGAGACGGCCAAGATTCCAGCTTTTTACAATGTTTTTCCGGAACTAAATCATAACGAGATGACCGGTCTCGATCTGGTTGAAAGCACCAAGGCCCTTTCCAAAAATTTTCATTTTATTTTTTTGCGCGACCCAATGGATGATCAGCGCATAATAAACCGCGCGCGCCTTACGGCCGAGCTGTTTCAGGAAAAGGGATTTCCGGTGACTTTTGTTGAGTTGGGGACAAAAAACAGCTGGCCAAAAATATTCGATAATCTGGTTTTGGCGGATTGGGTTTCCTATTATCTGGGAGAGCAGTACGGAGTAGAGAAAGAGACTGTGCCCATGGTCGAAGAGTTTAAGGGCAGGAT
>CAYJVD010000007.1:0-3507 GCA_964373585.1 uncultured Candidatus Saccharibacteria bacterium | reverse complement strand
AGTACGGAGTAGAGAAAGAGACTGTGCCCATGGTCGAAGAGTTTAAGGGCAGGATCAGTCAATGATCAATGAGTTAAATGCGTCACTATTAAATTTTGAAAATTGGAATATTGAAAATTCAAAATGCATATTTTATTTGACATCGGGGGCACCAAGATGCGCGTGGCGGGGTCAAGAGATTTGAAAACTTTCAGTGAGCCTTTGATTGCCCCTACGCCTCAAAATTTCGAGGAAGCAGTTTCTCTTTTTAAATCTTTTAGCCAGCAGTTGAGTGATGGTGAAAAAATCGAGAGCTCCGCGGGCGGGATCGCGGCTGTCATTGACCCTATGCAAAAAAAGATTCTGCGCGCGCCGCATTTGAACGCTTGGGAAGGCAAAGATTTTCCTTGCGATTATTTACAAAACGACGCGGCCATGGGCGCGCTTGGCGAAGCTCTCTATGGCGCCGGTAAAGGCAAGGAGATCGTAGCTTATATTACCATAGGTACGGGCGTGGGCGGCGCGCGCGTGGTCCGTGGAAAGATTGATGAAAATAGTCAGGGCTTTGAACCCGGCCATCATATTTTAAATAATGGCGAAAGTTTTGAAGAGCTGGTTTCCGGCACAGCTATTTTGAAAAAATATGGCAAGGAGGCTAAAGATATAACTGACCCCAAGATTTGGGAAGAGATGGCAAGGTGGCTGGCGGTCGGCCTATACAACACGAATTTATTCTGGTCTCCCAATGTGTTGATTTTGGGAGGATCGATGATCGTCAAGGAGACGGCTATTCCATTTGACAAGGTCAGTTATTTATTGTCGGAACTAAAACCTATTTTTGCGCAATTTCCGCCTGTCGAGAAAGCTATGTTGGGCGACTTGGCTGGTCTCTGGGGCGCTATGGGGTATCTTAATCAAGCCTAGATACTACTATCTTATGCTAGTAGATGAAGTGACTATCAATTTAAGGGGTGGGCGGGGTGGCAACGGCCATGTCTCTTTCGGCGAACAGCCTATGGATAGGCGGCCAAGCGGAGGGGATGGTGGCAATGGCGGGTCGGTGTATCTTCTGGTGGATCGGGCCATCGGCGATCTTTCGCGTTTTCGTTATGAAAAAGATGTTAAGGCGGGAGATGGCGAGAGGGGGGGACGAAATAGGGATGGTGAAAACGGGAAAGATATTATCTTAAAGATACCGCGCGGCACAGTGGTTCACAACCGGACTTCTGGCGAGCCGCCTTATGAACTGCTTGAGATAGGCGAGCAGGTGCTTGTGGCGCGGGGAGGGGTTCGGGGCCGAGGCAATAGGGCGTTTTCGCACGCGCGCTCGAGCGAGCCGAAGAAATTTGAAGAAGGGAGAGATGGCTACGCGGCAGAACTATTTTTGGAGCTGCAGTTGATTGCCGATGTCGGTCTGGTGGGGCTGCCGAACGCCGGTAAATCCAGTCTCCTAAACGCGCTCACCAAAGCAAAAAGCAAGGTGGCGGATTATAAATTCACCACTCTTGAACCGCACCTTGGCGTTCTTCAATCAGGGCTTGTGATGGCGGACATTCCGGGCATTATCGAAGGCGCGTCCGGCGGAAAAGGGCTCGGCACAAAATTTTTGCGCCACATCAAACGCACCAAGGTGATCTTGCACTGTCTGGCCGCTGATTCGGAGGATTATGCGGGGGATTATAAAATAATCAGGGAAGAGCTGGCAAAATTTGATCCTGCTTTATTGAAAAAGAAAGAAATTAAGTTGATGACTAAGAAAGATCTGATGCCGGAAGGCAAGAAAATCCCCCGAGGGTTCTTGGGCGTTTCTATTTATGACGATAAATCACTGAAAAAATTAAACGATAAGCTATGAAAAACACATCTTGGAGCGCTGTAGCCGATTGGTACGGAGAGTATCTTGAAGGGAAAGGGAGAGAGGATACGTATCAAAAAAAAGTAATCCTGCCAAATCTTTTACGCCTGATGCAGATTAAGAAGGGAGAGAAGGTTTTAGATATCGCTTGCGGGCAAGGTTTTTTCTCGCGCGAGATGGCGAGAGCGGGCGCGGAAGTGGTCGGGGTGGATGTTTCTCGGGAATTGATTAAATCAGCCGAAAGATTGAACTCCAAATCCGATGAAGGTCGAACTTTGACTAACCCCTCATATCAGATCGGTTTTGCCCACGAGCTATCCTTTTTAGAGAGTGGGACGATTGATAAAGCTATCGCAGTCTTAGCCCTCCAGAATATTGAAAATTATCAGGATGTATTGGCGGAAGCGGCCAGAGTGCTAAAGCCGCGCGGTATTTTGTACACTGTTTTAAATCACCCGGCCTTTCGAGTACCGAAGGGAAGCGAGTGGGGCTGGGATCCAGAAAAACAAATTCAGTATCGCAGAGTAGACCGCTATCTTTCAGAACTGAAGGTGGCGATCAGCATGCATCCTGGTTTAAGCTCCGATATTCAGACAGTTTCCTTCCATCGCTCATTACAGCTTTACTTCAAGGCTTTCAACAAGACTGGTTTTGTAGTCAGTCGCCTTGAAGAGTGGATTTCTCACAAAAAAAGCGGCCCCGGGCCGAGAGCAAAAGCAGAGGATTGGGCGCGCAAAGAGTTCCCCCTTTTCCTGGCGCTCGAGGCGGTGAAGAGTGCATAGGCATGTTATGATTTAAGATGATCAAAAAAAATTAAATCAACAGGTACTTTTAACATGCTATAGCGCTTAGACGTGCCGTTCGATTTTATTATGATAAAATAGTATCGATTGAAAAAAAAGAGTGTAGAAATTAAAAAGAAAGAAAGGACGCGCCTGGGTTTTAATCAGCAGAAGGTGTTGCTTTTGCTTTATGGCGGTCTAGCGCTTGGTTTGGTTCGCTCACCGAGGAATTATTTCTGGATTGTAAGGGAAATTAAAAAAGAATGGAAAGCAATTAATCGTAAGGCATTATCGAGAGCTATCAAGGTCCTTTATCAATCAAAGTTGGTTAGCGAGAAAGAGAATTCCGATGGCAGTACCACTTTAGTGCTTACAGAAGCTGGTAAGCAAAAGGCGCTTACTTACACAGTAGATGAGATGGAGATTAAAAAGCCAAAAGTGTGGGATAAAAAGTGGCGGTTTGTGCTTTACGATATCCACGATTCTTTGAAACCTGTTAGGGATGCTTTTCGGGATCACATTAAACAACTTGGTTTTTATGAATTTCAACGATCAGTTTTTATTCATCCATACGATTGCAAAAATGAAATAGACTTTCTTATTGAGTTGCATGACATCCGTCATTCGGTACGTTTAGTCACGGCCACTGAGATTGACAACGAACCCCACCTCAAGGAGATTTTCAGCTTAGACTGAAAGGTACTTTTAATATGCTATAGCGGATAAAAGTACCACGGAAGGTGTTTACAAGGCGAAGGTCCTTTTAGGATGCTATCGCGCTTAGACGTGCCGTTTTGGATTGGGGGTGGAAGGTGAGGTATTTAATTCTGGCGCTTGTCGTTGTCTCGGTCTTTCGGTTCGGCTGTCATCCAAAGGCGCTGGATAAGTGCG
>CAYJVD010000006.1:650-15380 GCA_964373585.1 uncultured Candidatus Saccharibacteria bacterium | reverse complement strand
GTTCTTCACTTGCACGGTCATGGAGCTTGCTGTACCCGCCGGCCACAGCTTCGTATCCGGCGCACCGACTGCTGAATCTGTGTAGAGAGAAAAACGAAAACAGAAATCGGTGCCCGAGCCGCCAAGCAGATTGCCGCTCGCATCAAGAAGACGCCCCTGATAGTTCATCACCCGAGGGACACCGAGCGCCGCGTAAACCGATGAGTAAAAACTAAACGCGCCAAATATTCCAAATATTACTATACACAAAAAACTGCGATATCTGAGATATCCCATATTTCAATTATACAATACTCCCTAGTCACTTAAGGATATTCAATGTGGACAACTTTTAATTTTTCAGCTTATAATTCATTTCATGAACAAATTACCTGTCATTATTATTCTGCTGGCCCTAATCCTCGTAGGCCTTTCGTTTGTCAGTAAACCAGCAAATGATCTACCGCCTATCATCGAACCAGTGGAGATCATTGATCAAACGCTCAAAAAGGAAACGCCCCCGAAGCCAGCCGCGAAACCCCAGACACCGCCAACGGTTCAAACCCCTGTTAGCATTCCTCCCGCCACCACTCAAACGACCCAAAGCGTAACTCCGCCTCCACCCCCGCCTCCAGCCGTCCCAGAAATAAAAACTGTCTCTTACACTGATTCAGGCTTCAATCCTTCTAGTGTCAGCATAAAGAGAGGTGAGACGGTCAAATTCAGAAACGACTCTTCGGGGGGCATGCAGGTAGCGTCTAATGTTCACCCTGTTCACTCTGACTACAGCGGTTTTGACGCCGGACGGGCTTACGGTCAAGGCGAGACTTACTCATTCACTTTTGATCGAACAGGTAGCTGGAACTATCACAATCATGTGAATGCTGGCAGAGGAGGCCAAGTGGTAGTAGAGTAGGCAAGTGTCTCCGGAAGATTTGATCATCGAACATTTTAGACTCTCGTCGTATCAGAGAGAGGGTCTTAGAAAGCTTGGCTTAAACACTCTAGAGAATCTGCTTTACTATTTCCCATCTTATTACGGAGAAAAAATAGCTTTTAAAAAAATTGCCGAATTGAGAGAGGGTGAGAAGGCGAGCATAGCCGGCCAAGTGCTCTCGAATAAAATCTCCAAAGCTTACATCAAAAAAATAGCCATGGCCGAGATGATGCTTGAAGACGAGACCGGCCGCGTCAAGGCTGTCTGGTTCCACCAAGCTTACATGGCTAAAAAAGTGCCGGAAGGCAAGCTGGCTAAGATTTCAGGCAGTGTGACCTCACGCAAGGGCGAGCTTTATTTTGCTAATCCAGAAATTGAGCCGCTCGAAGATATGAGTCTTCTTGAGCCGGGCGGACTATTCGGACAAGATGGCGCATATGTCTCTTACCCCGTTTACGGCGAATCGCGAGGCGTCTCCTCATCTTGGATCCAGCACGCTATCCAGAAACTATTTAAAGAAAATCTACATCGCCAAATTCCTGAACGCCTTCCGGAAGAGATACTTGCTAAATATCATTTGCCGAATCTTCAAAAAGCTCTTGGCTGGATACACGCCCCAAAAGATAACAAAGAGTCGGTGGCGGCCCGCAAACGCTTCGCCTTCGAGGAGATATTTTATATTCAACTGGCACGTCAAAAAAGCCGAAAGATTTATGAAAACAAATCCGCTTCAAAAATCGAGCTTCGAGATCGGGACAAACTTGATGATTTCATTAAACATTTTCCATTTAGATTTACGGGCGCTCAAACCAGAGCCTTGGAACAAATCTTGGGAGATTTCAAAAAAGGCCAGCCCATGGCGCGACTCTTGGAGGGTGACGTCGGTTCGGGCAAGACGGCAGTAGCCGCAACCAGCGCTTACGCCGCCGTGGCGGCTGGTCTCGAGGTGGCTTATATGGCTCCCACCGAGATTCTAGCCCGCCAACATTTTCAATCTTTCATTCAATATTTTACGCACCTCAATATCAATATAGGTTTGATCACCAGTAGCGAATGTCTCAAGTTCCCGTCCAAGATCACCGCGCGCGAAGCTACTCACATTTCCAAAGCCCAGCTCTTGAAATGGGTGGCAAACGGTGAAATTCCGATCCTCATTGGCACCCATTCTCTCATCCAGAAGTCGGTCAAATTTAAAAATCTGGGGCTGGCCATCATTGACGAACAGCATCGGTTCGGGACAAGCCAGCGCGCGCGGCTCCTCAACAAAAGCAGTCTGGTCCCCCACCTGCTTTCCATGACCGCCACCCCTATCCCAAGAACGCTCGCTCTCACTGTCTATGGCGACCTTGATCTGACTCTGCTTGATGAGATGCCGCCGGAGCGTAAAGGAGTTCTGACAGAAATAGTTAGTCCCAAAAATAGAAATGCGGCGTATGAAAAAATTAAAAATGAATTAAGGAATGGTCGTCAACTTTTTGTGGTGTGCCCGCGCATCGACGAACCCGATCCCACCAAAGAATTAGCTGTGAACGCTAAATCTGCCAAAGAGGAAGCCAAACGATTAAAAAACGAGCTGTTCAAAGAGTGGGAAATCGCCTGCTTGCACAGCAAAATAAAACCGAGAGAAAAAGAAAAAATTATGCAAGATTTTTCGGCTGGCCGCGTCCAGATTCTAGTGGCCACATCCGTAGTCGAAGTGGGAGTGAATGTGCCGAACGCCACCATGATCATTATTGAAGGAGCCGAGCGCTTTGGCCTCGCGCAACTCCATCAGCTGCGCGGCCGCGTCATTCGAAGCACTCATCAACCGTATTGCTATGTATTTTCCGAAAGCAGTTCAGAAAAAACCCGAGATCGTTTACACGCCTTGAAAACCGCTCGCAACGGATTTGAACTAGCTGAAATGGATCTCGCCCAGCGCGGCCCGGGAGAGCTAGCCGGCCGCAAACAGTGGGGCATCTCCGATCTCGGCATGGAGGCCATTAAAAATATAAAAATGGTGGAGGCGGCGCGCCTCGAGGCGCGCCGCCTCATCGCCGAAGACGAAACTCTCGCCTCTTACCCCCTCCTCGCGGCAAAAGTCACAGCCAAAGCTGAAACTACTCATTTTGAATAATTACAACACACATTTTCACCTGTCCAAAGTCCGACTTTGGACAGGTGTTAATGGGCATTTGAATAATTTGAGCAAGCGTCATTTAGCTTTAAAAATCTTTCTTAGCTCCTTTACATCTTCACGCCCAATATTTTCCCCATGCGTTTCGTAAAACATTTTTGCAAGTTTATCGAAGCGCTCAAGAATCTTGCGTGACCCTAAAAGCGTATCCGGATTGTCCTGCAATTTTTCATATTCCTCAAACACCGCACACATGTTCTTCGCAAGTTCCCATGCGCGAGGGTCTTCGCGAATAATCCGTTCAAGGGACGTGGGCATCTCGCGCTTGTCATAAAGAGGATCTTTCACTTGAAAGAAATCTTTGGAATCAAAGGGTTTTTCTTTTCCGGGCATGTTAGAAGTATAACATTCCAATCCCAGATTTACAAAGTTCCAAGTTTTAAAATCGGCCCGGTAGGACTCTCGGCTACCGCCGCGGGTGAGTTTCTATCCCGCCACTGGCGTGATAAAGAAACTCCTTTCGAGTCCTAACATGATGTGCTAAAGCACATCATTCCGTCCCGATTGCTATGCAATCGGCCCGGTAGGACTCTCGGCTACCGCCGCGGGTGAGTTTCTATCCCGCCACTGGCGTGATAAAGAAACTCCTTTCGAGTCCTAACATGATGTGCTAAAGCACATCATTCCGTCCCGATTGCTATGCAATCGGCCCGGTAGGACTCGAACCTACAACCAGTCGTGTATAAGACGACTGCTCCACCATTGAGCTACGGGCCGGAATATCTTAGATATTATAACATCTTGAGGAATTTTAGAGTTTGTATATTTTATCCCGACGATCAATGTAACATACAATCAATGATTTATTTTTCGAATCAATTTGATACACGACTCTCCAATCACCTATTCTAAATTTAAAATATCCTCTCCACGGCCCACCAAGGGGCATGGGGGTGATCTCATCAAAGTTCTTTTCCAACCATTCTAATCGATCAATAACTCTTCTACGATCTTCAACAGAAAGTCTCGAAATATCTTTCTCTGATTTTCCGATAAATTCTACCCGCCAAGACATCGAAGGCCACCTTAGTAATAACGCTTCTTAATTTCCGAAAGAGGTATTTTTGCCTTCAAACCCTTACGCGATATTTCTCCTAATCTCATCTTGGCTGATTCAGTAAGTTCTAAGGAAAAATCAGGATCATCCAAGATCTCTATAATGACTTGAGAAACCATGGCCTTTGGCCAACCATTATTTTTCTCTTGTAATTTTACACCCATGTTATATTAAGCATAGCACAAATTTGATTTCATGTAAGTAAAAACTATACCACAACCACCTCTTCTTTACGCTTGGGTTTAATGCCGTTTAAGATGAGGAGCTCTTCGAACTCTTTGCGTTCGAAAGTCTCTATATTATAGACTTCAACACCCATACTGACAAGGGCTGTTTTATTCTTTCTAAGCACCTCCTTTGCTCTCGCCAACCCCTCATTCATAATCTTGGAGACTTCAGCGTCAATGTCAGCCGTAGTAGATTCTGAATAGTTCTTGCCCATCATCCCCCGCTCCCAACTGAGCAGCGGCCCACTCGAATCAAAAGAGATAGGACCAATCTTGTCCGACATGCCGTATTTAGTGACCATATCGCGAGCCAGTGCCGTCGCCACAGAAATATCATTGCATGGTCCGGTAGTGATATCATTAAAAATCATGTTCTCGGCCGCGTATCCTCCAAGCGAGACGGCAATATCATCCAAGAACTCCTTGCGCGATTGAAGCTTCTTTTCTTCGAGCGGTAGTTTCAAAGTATAACCTCCCGCCTTGCCGCGCGCGATGATGGTCACCTTATGCACCGGATCGGCATGCGGCAAGATAGATGAGACCAAGGCGTGTCCCATCTCGTGGTAAGCCGTAATCTCCTTTTCCTTATCCGAAAGAATGTGGCTTTTGCGCTCGGGTCCGAGAATGACTTTTTCGATAGAGCGAATGAGATCGTATTGCGCCACTTTTTTCCGGCTCTCGCGCGCTGCCAAGATGGCCGCCTCATTTATAAGATTAGAAAGGTCAGCGCCTGAAAAGCCCGGCGTGCGTTCGGCCACCACGCGTAGATTGACATCTTCAGCCAAAGCTTTTTGAGCAGCATGAATCTGCATGATAGCTTCGCGGTCTTTGAGATCCGGCAGGTCAAGGATCACCCGTCGATCAAAACGCCCGGGCCGCAAGAGCGCGGGGTCAAGCACATCCGGCCGATTGGTACCGGCCATGACAATCACTTTTTCAGTCGGCTCAAAGCCGTCCATCTCTACCAAGATCTGATTTAAAGTCTGCTCGCGTTCGTCATTCCCGCCACCCATGCCAGAACCCCTATGTCTCCCCACCGCGTCAATCTCATCTATAAAAATAATAGACGGCGCCGCCTTCTTAGCCATGCGAAAAAGATCGCGCGTCCGCGACGCCCCCACCCCCACAAACATTTCTACAAATTCAGATCCAGAAAGATAAATAAACGGCACCCCAGCTTCCCCCGCCACGGCCCTAGCTAACAAAGTTTTTCCGGTTCCCGGCGCGCCCATCAAAAGAACGCCCTTGGGAATACGCGCGCCGATATCCAAAAATTTCTTTGGATTTTTCAAAAAATCCACGATCTCGAGAAGCTCTTCTTTGGCTTCCCTAACCCCGGCCACATCTTTGAAAGTTACTTTCTGTTTCGAATCTGCGGGATCGATGATGCGAGCTCGCGACTGGCCGAAAGAAAAAAGCTGCATAGACGATCCCTTCACCTGTCTCGACAGATACCAAAAAAATAGCAGAATAAAAATTATAGGCAGAAAGAAGGGCAAGAGAGTGAGAAACCAAAAAGCCGGACCGGATGAATTTTGGACATCTATTTTGACTTCGGCCAAATCTCCAGAAGATACTCCGTAATTCACCAAGCTTTGAGAAAGTGAGCTCTCGGCTTCTTTTTTAGATCTCTTTAAACTTTCATCCTTATACTTGATCTCAAGTTCATCTGCCCTGACAGTTATCTCCGAGACCGCCCCTTCTCGAAGCGCCGCGGCCAATTCAGAAAGAGAAATTTCCTGAACAGTTTTTTGGCCTTCCACAAAAAAAGAATACAGATTGGCGATAATGACGAAAATCAAAATCACCCCCAAAAATTGGCTGGCTAATTGGCTCAAACTCTTTTTTTGCTTGTCTTCCGGCATTAAATATTTTCCGCCCCATATTAACACGGATTTTTAAAAAAGAAAAGCCCCGCCCCGATTCGCCAACTGGCGAATCGGGGCGGGGTCAAAATACACCCCAGTGAAAAATCACAGATCCAGTCTCTTAGAAAGAGACTGGAGCATCTCGTTGATGGAACCGCCGGTTAGAATGCGCTCGAGAGCGGAAGCCAAGATGGGCGCCACCGAGACCACGCTCACTTTGCCCGTGGCTAAGAAATCGTCCGGCACGCGCACTGTGTCAGAAACCACCAGATGATCGATGGCCTCGTGGCGAATATTATCTAGCGCCCTTTCTCTTTTCTTCTCTCCGCCAAGCACGGCGTGAGAGAGAAGCGCATAGACCGAAGCCTTGTCGTTCTTCTTCTTTATGGCCTTGGCCGCTTCGACTATGGTGCCGAGGGTATCCCCTATATCATCCACGATGACACACACCGGACCGGGGTTACCAATCACCTCTCTGACGATGTTTTCACCCGGAGTCAAACGTTCCTTATCGATGATGACGCTGTTAGCCGTCTTACACATGCGCGAAAGATCACGCACGCGCTTGACCCCTCCGGCGTCTGGCGAGACGAGAGTCACTTCAGATAGATTGATGTGATGCTCGCGCTTGAGATGAGAGATGAGAACAGGCAGAGTCGTCAGATGATCGAACGGTCGCTTGGCATAGCCTTGAATCTGGCCGGAATGCAGATCGAAGGAGATGAAGCGCTCGAGCTTCTCTCCCCCACGCTCTTCGAGCGCCGGGAGCACCCAAGCGGCAGTAATATCGGTCCAAGGGGCATCTTTTTTATCTTGTCGTCCCGGAAAGTACGGCATGACCACGATGATCCTCTGGGCCGACGCGCGCACGGCCGCGTCAATCATGGCGCACAGCTGGACGAAACAGCTGTCCATGGGCATGAGCGACTGAACGAAGATCACTGAAGCCGCGTCGCGCAGATGACCGAGTTGAATTGCCGGGGCGCGTTCGTTGAACCAGTCCCTTTTCTTGCACTCCACATACCTAGTTGACAGGTCGTCCTTGTCTCTGGTTATCCGCGACATTTCCGAGCAGACGGCTTTGGCGAGATCATCAGAGGCCTCGCCAGAAAAAATCAGGATATCTTTTTCCATATGGAGAAACCTCCTTCGATTCCAAATCAAGTTGCTGTCCAGTCAGAGTCTAACAATGACAGAATAAAACTGCAACATTTAAATTTAAAACTAGGTTTCTTCCGACGAGAAGCGAGGGAATCTCCCTCGCCTTCAACTCATTTGACAGAATATATTCGTTGTGTACACTTAAGTTACACATTTAAATAAATTAAAATAATATGACTACAAAGTTTATGGGTGTCCGTGAGTTTAGACAAAATATAACAGGACTCTATAAAGACGCTTGTAAAAAAAATACTCGTTACATTGTGCTTAAGAAAAATAGGCCGGTCTTAGAGGTTAAGGTCCTCAGTAAGAAAGAAGCTTCGTTAGAAGCGCTGATTGCTTCGGTCGCCGAAGCTGAGGCCGATATAAAAGCTGGACGGGTGTACACTTGGGAGCAAGTAAAGAATGAATTTGGGTTGTAGAGATGCATGAGGTATGTATTACAATTTACGCGTCATGCTATCAAAGATTTTGCCGCTCTCAATTTTGCGCTCCAAAAAACAATTTCCAAGAAACTAGATTTTTATTTGGCTGCCGACGATCCTATGAAATACGCCGAGCCTCTTAAAGCCCCTTTTCAGGGGAAATATCGCTTTAGGGTCGGCGAATATAGGATAATGTTTGTGATCGAACCATCAGGCTTCATAACCATTTTGTGGATTTTAAACATAAAACATCGCAAAGATGCTTACAGATAAATAATCAGGGTGGTGGATTAAATTTTCCACCATTTCAGAAAAAGACAACGCGCATGCTCACCGCGGGAATCTCGGCTACCGCCGCGGGTACTTTTCGATCCGCCTCCGGCGGATAACGAAAAGTCTTTCGATTCCCGCACGTCCCGCAAGCAGTTGCGGGACTCATCTCCATCTGAATTCAGCAAAATCAAAAATCCTCCTGACGGAGGATTTTTGAGCTGAATTCGATGGAGATGGCGGGAATCTAACCCGCGTGAAGGAGGTTATCTATGAAAATTCTATGCGCTTAGACTATTTGATTTTTTTAAGCCGATTAAAGTAAAAAATAGACAAAAACTAAAACCAGCCGAGTCTCTAAGTTTTCGAAGATTGGTCGAGACAATCCAATCTCCTATCCCGATAGATGTCGCCCCTCTTTCTTATCGGAAGTCATGAAAGAGAAACGGCGTTACTTAATTAAATTAAGCGAACGCGAGAGCAAGACCATTTACCGAAGCAAATGGAGATCTTGATCCGTAAGCAGATGCATTGGCATTTGCGTTTTTCTAAAAATTTTAACGAGTCTTTTTAGAATCCTCGGCGTACATATCAAAAGATTACCCCTTGTCTATGCCGATCATCCCCGAAATTTTTCGCTCCGCACCTCTGATTTAATCAAAGCGTGGCAGCTTAAACTAGTTACTTTTCAAAAATCTATCCGCCTCTCTTTGGCTAACACGCTTCTTCATGAGTTCACGCTTGTCATGCTTCTTTTTTCCTCTGGCAATCCCAACCTCAAGCTTCAGTTTCCCTTTCTTAATATAAATAGAAATCGGTACGATTGTCAACCCTTTTTGACTTTCTATCTGGGCAATCTTCACTATCTCTTTTTTGGTAAGAAGCAGTCGTCGCGCTCTCCTTGGATCATACTCGGGCTTGGTGTTCCCCGCTTGATAGGGTGGCACATTGGACGAAAGCAGATACGCCTCCCCGCCCCGAATAGAAACATATGCCCCCTCAAGCGAGCCCTGACCACTCTTTAGAGCTTTGACTTCAAAACCAAGGAGCTCGATGCCAGCCTCCAGTTTCTCCAGAATTTCATAATTAAAATAAGCTTTTTTATTTTGCACCAAAGTCGACATAGGGCCATCATAGCACAAGTAGAGCGGTATTGACTTGCACGTAAGATGTGATAGCATCTAAATATCACCATGGAAGAGACCCTTTTGCAGATATGTCTGCAACGGGGGCTTTTTCTTATTAAGCCCTATTTGAAAACTTATGATAATGATCATTAAGAAATGTTATTTCAATATTCTTATTTCTAAGTAAAATTGAACACTTATTTTTATCTGGAGAAACAATGTGGCTTATCGATTTATTGGTTTTTAAAAATTCAACCAAGCACCCAAAGTCGCCATCGCTAGTTATCAAAATACAAGAAGTAAACGCCTTTGTATAATAATCTGAAACAGTTTTCAGAACAAGTTCTGCATCACAGTTTCCTTTTATTTTTTCTCCCACAGATACTGTTTGTTTAAAGACCAAGACATAGCCACATTTTTGTAAATATTCATAAAACCTAACTCTCTCTGGCACAAGTCCAATGAATAAGTATACAACTTGAGGATTGTATTTCTGACGAAGCCACCCGCGAAATTTTTTATAATCAATTTCTTAATTAAGTTCTTTTGCGCTTCGATAGAGATTATTCCCATCAATATAAATATTGATCTTTTGCATAGAATCATTATAGCATTTTTGAATTTCATTGACTTAAAAACCTCGATGTAATATTCTCTTATTATAAAAATCAGAATTAACCAACAAATTCGGGCGCCCTTGCTTAGGGTCATTGATGATAAGAAGGGCAATGTGGGTGTTTTAAAGCTTGAGGAAGCTTTGCGCGCCGCGGAAGATGCCGGCGTAGATCTGATAGAGATAGTGCCAAACGCCAATCCGCCAGTGGCTAAATTGATGGATTACGGCAAATATCTGTATCAAGAAAGCAAGAAGCACAAGAAAAGCCGCGCCAAGACTCATAAGACGGAAACCAAAACCCTACAGGTAAAACTGGCTACGGGCGAACACGATCTCGATCTCAAAGCTAAACAAGCTTCCAAATTCCTGACCGAAAGAGACAGGGTGAAAATTGATCTATTTTTGGCCGGAAGAGCCAAATACATGGAGTTTAATTTTCTCAAGGAACGCTTAGAAAGGGTCTTGCGTCTTATCACGGAAAAATATAAGATCGTGGATGGCCCGAAAAAGGGGCCGAAGGGGTTAACGATAATAATAGAAAAAGCATAGATTATGAGCCTCAAAACCAATAAATCATTCAGTAAAAGATTAAGGCTTACCAAAAACGGCAAGCTTTTGGGGCGCAAACCGGGCAAGAACCATTTCAACGCCAAAGCCAAAAGAGCCAAACAGTTGAGTGGAAAACGGTGGAGTCAGTTTGTTTTAAGTAACAATAATTTAGGTAAATATCTTCCGTACGGCGGCAATTAAATAAATAAAATGACAAAAACTAAAATTTGGGCTTTAGATTTAAGATTTGATTTGACATTTGACATTTTGATTTTAGATTTTCAATTATGAGTAGGGTAAAGAAAGGAGTTATTGCCATAAAGAAACGCAGGAAAATCCTTGGCATGGCCAAGGGGTATCGTTTTGGCCGCAGTAAAAAAGAGAAGGAAGCCAGAACGGCTGTCTTACACGCCGGCGTCTACGCCTTCGCCCACAGGAAAGATAAGAAAAACGACTTTCGCGCTCTCTGGCAAACTAAGATCGGCGCCGCCGCAAACGAGCTTGGGCTTTCTTACAGTAAGCTTATAAATATCTTAAAAAAAGGAAAAGTGGGTCTAGACCGAAAGATCCTCTCCATCTTTGCCGAACACAATCCGGAGCTTTTTAAAGAAGTAGTAAAACTTGCCCAAGAATAAAAAAAGTCAGCCAAACAATTTTTTTATCGGCGCGCATTTTTCGGTAGCCGGAGGGTTTATCGAAGCTTTCAGGGCAGCTCATTCCATGGGAGCCTCCTCCATGCAGATTTTCACCAAAAGCCCCATGATGGCTAAATTGCGAGAAGTGACTAAAGATGAAGCCGCGGAGATTGCGAACTGGAAAGAACGCAAAGAGATCAAATCGCTCGTCATCCACGCTTCCTATCTCCTTAACTTTGCCAAAAAGATCGACAAGACAGATTACGCCATGAAATCGCTGGTGGAAGACCTTGAGAACGCCGAAAAGATCGGAGCTGAAGGCGTAGTGCTACATATGGGCAAAACTTTGAAAAGCCATCCCGCTCTCGCTGAAAAACTTTTCGTGGAAAATATTGAAACCGCTTTGAAGACGGCGCGCGCCTCGCGCGCCAAAGTCATTTTAGAGAACACGGCCGGCCAAGGTTCCGAGATGGGGTATCTCATCGAAGAGTACGCCCGTATTTTTAATAAAATTAGAGATCATAAACGGCTCGGGATCTGCCTTGATACCGCTCATCTTTTCGCGGCTGGCTACGACTTGAGGAAAAAAGAAGGGGTCGAGAAATTTCTCGATCAATATCAAAAAGTTTTAGATTGGCCCTCCCTCGTAGCCATCCATTTTAATGATTCGAAGAAGCCTTTGCTTTCGCGCGTGGATCGACACGAAGACATCGGCCGCGGCACTATCGGAGAAGAAGGCTTGAAAGAGTTTGTCATGTCACTTAACGTCAAGAGATCAGGCCTCGGTTTTATACTTGAGACTCCCCAAACCTCTCTCTCGTATCAGAAACAGATTGAAAAAATAAAAGCTTGGTAACTATTCCGTCTCTGCCTTATCCTTCATAACCAGAGCTATCACTTTTTCCACCAACTTTTTGGGACTGGCGTCATAAACAATTTTTTTATTGTCTCCGGCTCTGTTTGATTTTTCAATTATATTTTTGATGACTTCATCGGTTGACCATTCTCCTTCCAATATGCCTATAGGTTTATTGTCCTCAAAGGCGATGGTAAACTCATGTATAGTGCCGATGCGTCCGCAGCCAATCAAAACTCCGTCGCTTGTCCTCGTCATCAAAAGATCACGGCCAGAATAGCCGGCTCCGGTGTAAATAATATTATCCAAATATTCAATAGGTAGTTTGTATTTTTCAATGTGCTCCTTTTCGCTCGAAGCCGGCGAGAGGCCGACCACCTTGCCTCCCTCCTCCTTGGCTCCCATGGCCGCCCAAAGCGGAAAACCGGTGGTGGCGCCAGTCACAAGTTCGGCTCCTTGACGCGCGATCTCACGCCCGAGCTCTTTGGCCATCTCGAGGGCGCTTTCTCCGCAATGGCCGGTCTCCGCGGCTCCTGTAACTGATAATTTCAACTTTAGATACCCCTTTCGTCCAATATTTGACATGGTTTTGAGATTATACCATAGGCAAGCTGATTGTCTCGTTTATCTTGGGCACGGAAGCATCGATGCCGAGATAATCGCGGATGCGCTGAGTGAGAAAAAGAGCCGCTTTCGGTTCGCCCAGAGCCACGAACACTTTCCTGATGTTGTCAGACGCGACATCCACAAACTCAAGCAGGTGAGAGGAATCTTTGTGAGCTGAATAACCGCCGATAGTGACCACCTTGGCTCTGACCTCCACATCTTCACCAAAAATCCGAACATGCTTGGCACCGTCTTGGAGCTTCCGGCCTAAGGTGCCGGGAGACTGATAGCCCAAGATAAGCAGGGTGTTTTTAGGATCAGGCAAGAACTCTTTTTCGTGGTGAACAATGCGGCCGCCGTTTGACATGCCGGAACCGGCGATAATGATTTTAGGCTGTTTGATATTATGAATGGCCCGCGAAGCTTCGGTAGCGCGCGTAAAACGCAGTTGAGGAAAAGAAAAAAGATCATCCCCCACCACGCTCGATTTCTTGGCGCTTTCTTTGTAGTAAGACAGATATTTTTTATAAATTTCAGTCACGGCGATGGCAAGCGGTGAATCCAGAAAAACCGGCACAAGAGGGATGCGACTGTGATTGACCATCTCTTTAATTTCAAAAAGCACCTCTTGAGTGCGTTCGAAGGAGAAGGCTGGGATAAGAAGCGTGCCTTTCTTATTCATGGTCTCTTCGATCACATCCTCGAGCATAGCCTTCCTGTCTCCCCTATTTTCATGGTCTCGATCGCCATAGACGCTTTCCATCACCAAATAGTCAACATCCAGTAAGGCTTCCGTATCGGGCAAAAAGGGAGCCGGTGAATTGCCCAGATCACCCGTAAAAACAAATTTTTTGCTCCCGAACTTTATCTCGGTCATGGCCGAACCGAGGACATGGCCGGCGTCCCTAAAACAAACCTTCATCTCTCCGACCGAAAATTCCTGTCTGTAAGGCACTCCTTGCCACAGCTCCATGGAGCGCTCCACATCTTCCTCGGTATAAATTGGCGGCGTGCCAGCCGCCTTGGACTCTTTGCTTAGAATGCCGATGCTGTCTATAAGTAGCACTCTGGCAATCTCTTTAGTTGGTGGTGTAGAAAAGATCTTTCCTCTGAAACCATCTTTAACCAGTTTTGGAATTCGGCCAGTGTGGTCTATATGCGCGTGACTGACCATCAGGAAGTCGATAGAGGCCGGATCGTAAGGAAAAGGCGCGTGATTCTTCTCATCGCCGATCTTTTCCCCCTGAAATAAACCGCAATCGATCAATATCCGAGTACCCGGCCCATCATTGGCCTCAAGGAGAATATTGACGCCCGTCACTCCTTCTACCCCTCCATAAAAAGTCATCTTTAACTCTGGCGCACTCATGCATTTATCCTAACATAAATATTGTATCAACATCATAGGCATGATTAAATCAAATTAAATCAAGTATTCAAATAACAGGATTTCCGCACGATCGTGCGGAAATCCTGTTTCGTAAATGTGTGTTGTAATATTCGTTACTGGTACCATATCTAGGTCTACTCTATGACATATTCTAGGTTTACCCTATGACATATTCCACCATGACTTCTGCCGCAAAAACCCCCGCCGATAAGGCGGGGGTTTTTGCGGGGCTATTTCAATATTATTCCCTAGCATAAACTAGGTGGGTGTCCGCACTTTCAACCCAAAGGCTGAAAAAATATAGAGCTCCCTGAATTTCTTATCTAGTTTAATATTCAAACAGTCCCTTTTTAATTATATACTTTCTATCCCCCAAAAAGCAAACGATCCCGCAAGCGGGATCATCTGCTTTGGCCAGGATTACTTGAGCATAACCTCTTATCCAAGTGGGTGTCCTCAGCGTCCCGCCAAGGCGAGACATTATATGGACTCCCGGATTATGCTACTGGTTATCTCAAAGTAATCCTAATATACATTATAGTAGAACTCGAAAACCGGTAAAGAGTTGGCAAGCCCCATGGGCTGAAATTAGTGAACACATTGTACTCTTTTTTTAAGTAATTCATCCTCATGTTTTCCACTAATTATCCCCAATTAGGGAAGCTATCGGAGTAAATATACTCTTGACCGATTTTTTGGTACTTAAACAGCTCATCGTCTTTGAAAAATCTCTTGACTTCGATCTCTCCATTTTCGGGCGTATCAGAAGCGTGCACAATGTTGGATTGGGCGCTCAATGAAAAGTCGCCGCGGATCGTGCCCGCGTCCGCCTCGAAGCCTTTATATAATCC
>CAYJVD010000006.1:0-640 GCA_964373585.1 uncultured Candidatus Saccharibacteria bacterium | reverse complement strand
AGTCGCGTAGCCCTAACCGCGTTTAGACCAGAAAGCACCGCCAAAACAACTGGCGCCGCTTTCATATAACCCTTAAGCGCTTGGAAAAAAGACTTGTCTTTGTGATGCAGATAGTGCTCTTCCAAAATCACATCTTCAAGCTTGACCATTTTCATGCCGATTATCTGCAGCCCCTTCCTCTCAAAGCGCTTTAATATCTCGCCCAAAAGCCCCCGCTGGACACAATCCGGCTTCATGATGATCAACACTTTTTCTTCATTTTCCATTTTCATATCAAAATTAAATAATGTTATACCACACATTCCCACTTGTCCAAAGTCCGACTTTGGACATTCTTGGGGTGGGTGGAGTTTCCATGGGAAAGTGACAGGTTATATTGTGCCAAGAATCTCTCGCTTAAAATCTGTGAAGTCGCCAAGGTTCTTTTGGAGTCGTTCATAGACTCGCGTGCGATCAATCCGTTCATATTCGTGAACAAGAATGTTACGAAAATTGGCGATGCCTATAAGTCTTTGGGTAAGACTTTCGGAGAGAATCTTGGCATCATGGAGCACCACAAAAATATCCTGATTATCTTCCGGACGAGAGAGCTTTTTCTCGACAATCATGAGCTTGCCGACATCGAGCAATGTCTCAATTG
>CAYJVD010000005.1:0-15799 GCA_964373585.1 uncultured Candidatus Saccharibacteria bacterium | reverse complement strand
CTCATGTTCCGTTTCAAATTACAGGCTCATTCCTTGATTGGAAAATACTGGCTTTGATAAAGAGATAATCTTTGGTATCATGTTAATGACATGGATTTTCTTTTTCGCTTCGGACTGGCATCTTTTTTTCTCATGAACTCATTGACTGCTTTGTGGTTATCCCTAGTTCTTTATGTTACTTTCGGTCAAGATGTCAGTGAGTTTGTGATGCATATTGGGGTCTTGTTTTTAGTAGCGTATTACTTTACTAATGCGCCACTGTGAATGCGCGCACGGAAGCCGCTCCGTTTTTCAGCAAAAGTTTGCGAGCTTCATTTAAAGTGGCGCCGGTGGTGGTGACATCGTCAATCAAAATCACTTTTTTACCCTTGATCGAGGCTCTATTTTTCAGTCCATAAAATCCTATCAAATTCTTGAGCCGAGCCTTTCTGTCCTTTATATCAGACTGATTATCGGCCATTTTTCTAATGTAAAGGACATCTGGGATGAGTATAAAGGACATTGAGTTGTCTTTGTCTCTTATGGCTTTGGCTAACTCTTCGGCCTGATTGTAACCTCTTTTTCTAAGTCTGTTTGGACGAATGGGAATGGGTATTAATAACTGTTTATAAACTGTTGATAAGTTTGGGGATAACTTTTGATGCATTTTATGTCCGATGATTTTTATCAGAGACAGGGCGTTTTTATATTTGATATGCCAGATGATTTTTCGCACCACACTATTTTGATAATCAAACAGGGCGTCGATGTAAAGAGGCAGGGGCCGGTCCGGCGCCGGCAGTCGTTCCAAGCAAGGCTTGCAAAGCAAGGTTTTTGGTTGGCCGCAGGCCAGGCATTTTTCCGGAAAAAGATAATCAAGTATGCTTGTGGATAACCTCGATCTCATTAATTTATATTATGATATAATGCAAAGAGTAATGAAAGGAATTCATGCCTAATATTTTCAGTAAAGTGGGAAGCGCGGTTTCAGCTCTTTGGCAAAAAGATAGTGAAAGTGTCCTCGGCATCGACCTCGGCTCTTCTTCAATCAAGCTCGTGCAGATAAAAAAAAGAGGCGGTAGGGCCATTCTGGAGACCTATGGCCAGATTTTCTTGGGTCCGTACGCTGATTTATTCGTCGGCCAAGCTACCAACTTGTCACCGGATAAACTGGCGGAAGCGCTCAAAGATCTATTTCGAGAAGCCAATGTCACGGGCAAGACCGCCGCTATTTCCATACCGCTTTCCTCCAGTCTGGTAACTTTGGTGGACATGCCGGCTCCGCCCGATCAGGATCTGGGGAGCATCATCCCCATCGAAGCCAGAAAATATGTGCCGGTGCCGATTTCCGAGGTGACTCTCGATTGGTGGATAATCCCCAAAAAAGAAGAAGAGGCCAGCTTGGACACTGAAAAGAGAAAGAGTAGTTTACCGAGCGTAGAAGTGCTTTTAGTGGCCATCCATAACTCCATCTTGAGGAGATACGACGAGGTGTTTAACCAGATGGGCTTGCATTCTAAGATTTTCGAGATAGAGACTTTTAGCTCCATCCGCTCTATTTTTGGTCATGAGATGTCTCCCACCATGGTTCTAGATATCGGCGCTTCAAGCACCAAGATCAGCATCGTGGATTATGGAATCGCCCGCATTTCGCACACTTTAAGCCGTGGTTCTCAAGATATCACCTTGGCCATTTCGAGATCTACGACGGTTGATTTTGACAGAGCCGAAGAAGCCAAACGCAAGGGAGAAGGGCTCGAGAGCGGCAGTTCCATCCTCGACCTCATCTTTTTTGAAGCCAATCAGGTGCTTTCCGCTTATCAAAAAAAATATCGCCGTGTCATAAGCAAAGTAATGCTGATTGGCGGAGGTTCGCTTATGTCCGGCGTTCCAGCTCTTGCGGCTAAGACTTTTGGCGTCGAGATAGCCTATGGCGCGCCGTTTAATAAAGTAGAGACGCCAGCTTTTTTGGAAAAAGTGCTCAGTCAGGCCGGACCCGAGTTCGCCATAGCCATTGGGCTTGCTCTCCGGCGACTTTCAGAAGTAGCCGTCTAAAATATATTTAAAAAATGCCACCCATCACCCCATCCTTCATACCTAAAAAAAATCCCGCCATTAGACCTGAAGTAAAAAAGAAAACGGGCTTTTTTTTCCTGCTTTCCATTGTTATTTTCGCGAGCGCCGCTATCTTGCACGGGGCGGCCTATCTTTATAAAGCTAGTTTGGGACAGAAGCTGAAAGTTCTCGAGAACTCTTTGCGTCTTGAAGAGAGCGCCTTTGAGCCGGCTACGCTAGTAGAACTTAGCCGCGCCGATGCCAAATTGCGTTCGGCCAGAAGCTTGCTCGACAGGCACACCACTTTGCAACCTCTTTTTAAGGTGCTTGAGGAAAATACGCTCCAGTCGGTGCGTTTCAAGACTTTTGGCTTTACCATTAGTCCGGATCAGAAAAAGATCGAGCTCAAGATGACCGGCGACGCCAAAGACTATTCCGGCATAGCCTTGCAGTCGGACGCTTTCGGGGAGGTTAAAGAGTTTAAGGATGTGGTTTTTACGGACCTCAATCTTCTCCAGTCCGGCCGCATCAGCTTTTCATTTTCAGCTAGCGTCGATCCCAGCTTGGTCTCTTTTGTTAAAAATCTGAACCTATGAACAGCTTTTTTATTCCCATTCTTATGATCAGCGTGGCCGGCAGTCTCTTTTTGGGTTTTACCACCAACTTAATGGATGAGATCAACAAGGTTAACAACGATATCGCTTTCTTGGATCAGATCCTTTTGAACGCCAACGAGCTGAAGGCGGTGCGCAATAAACATCTTGAAAAATATAAATCTTTGCCGCCGGAGGAGCTTGAAAAATTGAACAAATTTTTGCCGGATCGCATCGACAATGTGCGTTTGATCATCGATGTGGATAACATCGCCGCTCGTTACGGCATGACTTTGAAAAATGTGCGCGTCAAAAATGATGGGACGAAATCGCAAGCTACTTTGGGCGCTTCCGACAAACCGTACGCCTCGGTGGGACTTAGTTTCGCTGTCAGTTCCAGTTATGAAAACATTCTGCGCTTTCTGGCCGATCTTGAAAAGAGCCTAAGATTAGTAGACATCAACTCCGTAACTTTCACGGCTGGAGACAAGGATTTTGATGAATATCAGATAGATTTGGTAACTTATTGGTCAAGGTAATGTCATGAATTCAAGCAAAGCATTAAATATCACCATCGTCGTATTTCTGGTTGTGTTCGCGGTGGTTGGTTATCTTTTTCTCAATCGCGAAAAGACTCCCGAATCCAGTCTAAAATCCGAGGCCACGCCGGCGGCCAGCACTCCCCAGAGCGAGGCCTTGAACCAAGCCAATAAACAGTTTCTGGACAATCTGTCCAATCTCAAGGCTGTCACCTTGGACGACTCTATTTTCAGCGATCCGGCCTTTGTTAGTTTGACCGATTTTGGCTTGAAGCTGGTGCCAGAACCCAAGGGCAGAGATAACCCGTTTGCCCCGCTTTGATTTCGTATGATGCTTGCCCAAGCATCAATAATTATCATGAACGAAGAAAGAACTACCATTCCCAAAAGAGATTTGGCCGGCGCCAAGGTGAGTTTCGAGGCGCTGAAAATGATTCCCGAGCAGTCCGCGCTCCATTTTGGGTTCGTGCCTGTGGGGCTCACAGACGGAGTGCTTGAGATCGGACTGCTCGACGCGGACAACATCGAAGCCCGAGACGCCGTGGCTTTCATCACTTCCCAAAGCGGTATTCCGTATAAATTTTTTCTTATTTCCGAACGGGATTTCAACGCGGTCATCAAGGAGTATCAGGGGTTGACGAGCGCGGTGGGCAAAGCGCTCGGCGAGCTGGAGTCCGAGATTGAAAGAGAAGGAGCGTCCGAAAAAAAGACGGCCGCCCAAGCTGAATTTGAAAAAGATGTGGCGCGCGCTGGATCGTCAGGCGCCACTATTACTGAAGACGCGCCGGTCACTAAGATCGTGGCCGTCATCGTCCAGCACGCGACCGAAGGCAACGCCTCCGATGTGCATATCGAGCCGATTGGCGAACGAGTGCGGGTCCGTTTCAGGGTGGACGGCGTGATGTACACCAGCATTTTCTTGCCAGTTTCCATTCACGATGCCGTGGTGGCCCGCATCAAGATTTTGACCAACATGAAGCTCGATGAAAAGCGCAAGCCTCAAGACGGCCGTTTTACGGCCAATATCAAAGGACGCAAGGTGGACTTTCGGGTCTCCACATTGCCCACTTTTTTCGGCGAGAAGGTGGTCATCCGAATTCTCGATCCGGAAAAAGGGGTCAAAAAATTAGATGATGTGGGCCTGACCAAAAGGAATCTGGATTTGCTTAGGAACGCTTTAAATCAGCCCTACGGTTTGATCTTGCTTACCGGTCCGACCGGCTCCGGCAAAACCACCACTTTATACTCCATGTTAAACGAGCTTGACAGAGAAGCCAATAACATTGTCAGTCTGGAAGATCCTATCGAGTACAACATTCCCGGCATTAACCAATCCCAGATCAAACCCGAGATTGATTACACTTTTGCCAACGGCTTGCGTTCCATTCTCCGTCAGGATCCGGACATCATTATGGTGGGGGAGATTAGAGATAAGGAAACGGCCCAGCTTGCCATCCAGGCCGCGCTTACCGGTCACCTCGTTTTTTCAACCCTTCACACCAATAACGCCATCGGCGTTGTTCCGAGATTAGTGGATATGGGTGTAGATCCGTACCTGATCGCCCCCACTCTTATATTGGCGGTAGCTCAGCGTTTAGTGCGTACCATCTGTTCCGAATCTAAAGAGCCGATACCGGTGGAGGGAGCCATTAAGATGATGATTGATAAAGAGTTTGAGAGTTTGCCGGCAGAGTTCAAAGCGGAAATCCAGATTCCGAACGAGGTGTATCATGCCAAACCTGTGCCTACCTGCTCATCCGGCACCCGGGGGCGGGTAGGGGTTTTCGAGATGTTTGCCGTCGATCGTGAAATTCAAAGCATCATTTTGAACAGCCCCACCGAGAATGATATTTTCAAACTGGCGCGCTCGCGTGGTATGCTTACCATGAAAGAGGACGCTTTTCTCAAGGCGTTCGCGGGTATTATTCCCTTTGAAGAGGTTAATCGTTTATGAAAAATTCCATTCTCATCGTGGATGATGACAAATTTTTGCTCGATATGTACGCGCTCAAGTTCACAGAGTGTGGTTATCAAGTGGAGATTGCTTCTAGCGGGGTTGATGTCATCGCTAAATTAAGCAACGACTACCGTCCTGATATTATTTTGATGGATGTGGTCATGCCAGCTATGGACGGTTTTGAACTGATCGGCGAGCTGAAGAAAAAAAATCTGATTGCCAACTCCACGGTGGTCATCCTATCCAATCTGGGCCAGAAGGATGATATTGAAAAGGGGATGAGATGCGGAGCGGCCGGTTACATCATCAAAGCCAGCTGCACTCCGTCCGAAGTGGTCAATAAAGTAGCTGATATTACTAACCTAAAAAAATAGTACAAATATGGATTACAAAGCCCATTTGGAAAGATTAATCGGGATTGTGGTGGCCGAAGGGGCTTCGGATCTGCATTTGACCGTGGGTAGAGAGCCATCTATCCGGATCTCGCGCGAACTGGTGCCCTTGCTCAAGGAACCGGCTCTCACGGCCGAGGATACGGCCGGTCTCGCCTCCACTTTGATGTCGGATGAGCGGCAAAAGCTTTTCTTGCAGTCCAAGGATGTGGACTTTGCGTACTCCTCCGCGTCCGGCGAGCGCTTCCGGGGCAACGCTTTCGTCCAAAAGGGGCTGACCGGAATCGCCTTGCGCTATATTCCGAAGAAGATCAAGACGTTCGACGAGCTCAATCTGCCCGCCGTTTTGAAAGATTTTGCTTTCAGAAAACAGGGGTTTTTTCTGGTAGTGGGGCCGGTCGGCCAAGGCAAGTCCACCACACTGGTGGCTATGGTTGAGCTTATCAATCAAGAAAGAATCGAGCATATTATCACTATCGAGGATCCCGTCGAGTTTATTTTTACTCCGGCTAAATCAATCATTGATCAGCGCGAGGTGCGTTTCGATACCAAAGATTTCGCCACCGGACTGAAATACATGCTTCGTCAGGATGCCAATGTGGCTCTTGTCGGCGAGATGCGCGATCTTGAGACCATCTCGACCGCCGTGACGGCCGCCGAGACCGGCCATCTCATCTTGTCCACTTTGCACACCAATAGCGCTTCCCAGACCATCGATCGCATCATAGACTCTTTTCCGCCCGGTCAGCAAAATCAGATTCGGCTTCAGCTGGCCAGTTCGCTGGCCGGCATCTTTTCCCAAAGATTGGTGCCGCGGATTTCGGGCGGCCTCATTCCGGCTTATGAACTACTTATCAATAATTACGCGGTCTCTAATCTTATCCGCGAAGGCCGCACCGGCGAGATTAATGTCCTGATTGAGACCGGGTCGGAGCTCGGTATGATTGACCTCAATCATTCTCTGGCGGAGCTTGTCAGAAGGGGTGAGATCCATTCGGCGGACGCCATCCGATACTCTTTAAACCCGCGCGGACTGGAAAGGTTGCTTTAGCGATTCTTTTGAAAAATTGAAAAATGCTTTACCAATATAAAGTCACAACCAAAGATGGCCGACTGGAAGAAGGGGACATAGATTCTCCCAATATCGACTCGGCTATCTCTTCTCTCCAGCAGCGGGGTTTGATTGTTGTCTATATCAACCCGGCTAAAGAGAAAGGCGGGCTTTTTGGCAGGATGCGCTTTTTTGACCGGGTGACTACCCGAAATGTAGTCATCCTTTCGCGCCAGTTGGCCACCCTTTTTGAAGCCAAGGTGGCTGTTTTGAACATTTTTAAGCTGTTGGCGGCTGAATCGGACAATTTTCTTCTGCGCGAAAAACTGGCTGAAATGACGGATGATATCCAGAGCGGCACTTCCATCTCAAACTCCATGGCCCGCCATCCGGAAGTTTTTTCTTCTTTCTATGTCAGCATGGTGCGCTCGGGCGAAGAGTCGGGCAAGCTTTCGGAAACTTTCACCTACCTCGCCGATCACTTGGAACGCTCCTACGAGCTTTACTCTAAAGCTCGCAACGCCCTTCTTTATCCGGCCTTTGTCATCGTCTCTTTTATCGGCGTGATGATTCTCATGCTGGTAGTCATTATCCCCAAGCTGACCACTATCCTCAAAGAGACCGGTCAGGAGCTGCCTATTTACACCAAGATTGTGGTAGGAGTGAGCGATTTTCTGGTTAAATATGGCATTTTTCTGGCTATGTTTGTTATTGTGGCTGCTTTATTCGCGTGGCGTTACAGCTTGTCCAAGATCGGCAGGATGGCTTTTTCCCGTTTAAAACTTTCCATTCCGTTCATTGGAAATCTGTACAGAAAGCTTTATCTTTCGCGCGTGGCCGACAACATGGACACCATGCTTTCGTCCGGCATCTCGATGCTAAGAGCTATCGAGATCACAGCCGATGTGGTGGGGAACGAGGTGTACAGGGAGATTTTGATGGAGTCGCTCGACGCGGTCAAAGGAGGGGCGTCACTTTCAGACTCTTTGGCACGATTTGATGATGTGCCGCGCATTTTGGTCCAGATGACGCGCATCGGCGAAGAGACCGGTAAGCTCGGCTATGTTTTGAAAACCATCTCTCGTTTTTACAAGAGAGAGGTGGACGCGGCTGTGGATAACATTGTGAGCTTGATCGAGCCGGTCATGATAGTTTTGCTTGGTCTCGGGGTTGGTTTCTTGCTCATTGCCGTGCTCGGTCCTATTTATAATATTACAGGTAATATCTGATCAAAGGTAATGTTTCTTAAAAAAAATCTTGGATTTACGCTCATAGAGCTCTTGGTGGTGGTAGCTCTCATCGGTCTTTTAACGGCTATATCGCTTGATTTTTTGGGCCGATCTCGCCAGAAGGGGAACGATACAAGGCGTCTTTCAGATCTCAATCAGGTTCAAAAGGCGCTCGAGCTTTATTACACCGGGACTGGTAAGTATCCGCCCGTATTGAGTGACCTCAAGACAGCCGGTTTTTTGTCAGAAGTGCCTAAAGATCCAAAAGGTGCTGATTACAAATACGCGGCCCTTGGCGCCTCTTGCAATAGTTACCACTTGGGGGCTATACTGGAAGAGTCGAGTTCTAAATATCTTGCCACGGACGCTGATCTGTCCGCTTCCGCCGATCTCTGCGCTGGTAGCGAGGCTGATTTTGAAGGTGTTTCTGGCGTTTGCACGACCACGACCGGCACAGATCAATGCTACGATGTCACCCTAAAATAGTTTATCAAAAATATTAAAAGGTCTATTATTTATATTTATTACAATATGTTAAAAATCAAATCATTTAAAAAACAGGCGCTCGCGAGAGGCTTCACCTTAATCGAGCTCCTTGTAGTCATCGCCATCATCGGCGTCCTCTCTTCCATCGTCCTCGCGTCGCTCAATACGGCGAGAAACAAAGGGGCAGACGCGGCCATTAAGGCTAACCTAGCTAATGTTAGGGCTCAGGCAGAGATTGTTTATGATACGACTGGAGGTAATTATGGTACTGTTTACGATTCTACTGCTAGTGGTAATACTTGTTCCACAGCTCCTAATACGAGTCTCTTCGGTACCACCACTGTTTCTAATGCCATTGCCAGTGCCAGATCCTCTAACGGTAATACAGATTTGACTTGTAAGTCTGCTGCAGCTTCTGGAGATGCTACGAGTTGGGCAATTTCTTCCCCACTTAAGGGGGGTAGTACCTGGTGTGTCGACTTTAAGGGTCAATCTATTGGTGGTAAAGTAGCTGGAATTACTAGTAATGTTGCCAGTTGTCAATAAATAAATAGTTCCACTTTTTCTGCATAATTTCAAAAAGTACCGAGCGTAAACCAAGACCGGGCCCAAAGCCCGGTTTTGGTTTTTCAATACCTATACTTGTTCTTATTTGTTCAAAGTTTGTTCAAAGCCGAGCTTTGAACAAATAAGGCTAATTTGGGAGATCAAGTTATTTTATCTCAAAATCGTCATTGTTCAAAGCCGAGCTTTGAACAAGTATTGAACAAGTTGATCATTTTCAATATGATGTCGCTTTTGCTTTTGTGATATGATGTTGTGATGAGAAATCAGGGTTTTAGTTTGATTGAAATAGTTGCAGTCGGGGCCGTTCTTGGCGCCATTGCTGCGATTGTTTTATTTTCTGTCAAGGCCATAAGAAACGAATCTAGCGATGTAAGAATCAAAGTGATTCTTTCAGATATGCGCCTAAAAGCCGAAGAGTATTTTATAAAATACGGAAAATATTGGGGAGGAAGTGGTGAGGGCATTACAGGTTTTGTCAACCGTACTTCTGGCGTAGCCTGTTGTACTGCCGGCACCATTTTTAATGAAACCGATGGTATCTGTAATGATTTAAGGAGTACCTTAGACAATCTCTCATCCCCATGGAATATCACTTGCTCTCTCGGGGATGCAAGCCACGATAGTTGGGCAGCGGCTGTTGTTCTAAAAAAGCCGACCATATCGAACGGCCAATGGTGTGTCGATAGCTCCGGCAATGCCAAGGAAATTGGCCCAACCCTGCCCTCAACCCTAGGCGGCGCCACCACTAAAGCTCAATGTCCATAACACTTGTTCAAAGTTGTTCAAAGCCGAGCTTTGAACAAATAAGGCTAATTTGGGAGATCAAGTTATTTTATCTCAAAATCTTCACCGAAATCATCCTTGGCGCCGCTTTCATCTACGAATGTTTTGTAATCTCCAATCTTATCAAACTGCTCTAATATCTCTTCAGGCTTAAGCAAGGACCCCCAACGATTTTCGACAATATAATCGTGATAACTTGACCACGGATAAGTTTCCTCCCTATCCTTCCATTCCGATATCTCTCTTGGATTTCTATGAATATAGGCCGATAAGTATAGTAGCTGATTTTCGTCTTCAATATGAACAGCTTTAAAAGGGCCTTGAAATAGGTGACCCACTTTATCATATTTGGTGTTTATATATTTGGTGTATGAAGTAAGAATTCTCTGCATGTAATGTGAAATAGAGTTGTCCGTTAGAGCCTTCAAGCTTAGGTGCAGATGATTCGGTATCAGACAATAGTTCATGAGATCGACTGTCCTATTTTTAATAATTTTATCTTCGTAATCAATCAGCATGTTTTTACACTCTTTATTCAAAGCCGAGCTTTGAACAAATGGCTTAAATTCGCACTTTATTAGCCTACTAATGTTGGGAATAATAATAGGTGATTGAAAATAGAGAATTAGAAAGAGAAGTCTGGTCCAGTCGTCCTGATCGTAGAAGATATTTTGTTTGTTGTTGCCACGATGGCAAACATGATAATACTCGCCAGCTTCGAAAACCAAGTTGCGCATATCTTTAAATATACCATTTTTATTATTTTGTTCAAAGCCGAGCTTTGAACAAATGAACAAATTGTTGTATAGCTTGATTGTGGTACAATAAATGCATGGAGGGGTTGTTTTATCTTCTGGTTTTTGGATTTGGGGCGATTGTGGGCAGTTTCTTGAATGTGGTGGTGTATCGCTACAACACCGGACTTTCCATCGTGCGCGGCCGGTCGCGCTGCCTATCATGCTCCAAGGTGCTTTCGTGGTTTGAGCTGGTGCCTGTTTTATCTTTTTTTGTATTCAATCGGCGGTGCCGCAACTGCCTTACAAAAATCTCATGGCAGTACCCCTTGGTTGAAATACTCACAGGGTTCGTATTTCTTCTAATTTTCAATTTTCAATTTCCAATTTTCAATTTTCAATTTCCAATTTTCAATTTTTTTTCAATTTTTAAACTTTTTTACGACTGGACCATTTTCAGCTTGCTGATCGCCATAGCTGTTTACGATCTGCGTCACAAGATTATTCCGGACGGGCTTGTGTACACTTTTATTATTTTGAGTTTTTTTCGGGCGTTTGGTTATGCCACTATCGAACCGGTTGCCGGCGGCGCCTTCGGCGCCGCCGGCCTCTCCAAAATTTTAACCAACCCAATCTCAATCGGCCTTCTCTTTTTTCTTGCTTTTGCGCTTTTCTGGCTGATTTCCGAGGGGCGTTGGATGGGGCTTGGAGACGCCAAGCTGGCGCTTGGCATAGGTTGGTTTCTGCCATTCCCCCAAAATCTTTCGGCCGTGATATCAGCCTTCTGGCTCGGAGCCATCACCGGCATCTTCCTCCTCTTTTTAAATCGTAAAAAGATCACGCTCAAAAGCGAGATTCCGTTCGCTCCATTTCTGGTTCTGGGCACTTTTATAGCCTACTTTTATCATCTCAATCTGCTATGGCTCTGAAAAAATTCCGGAAGTTCAAATTTACAAGGGGGTTTACTATGATAGAGATTTTAGTGGTGATGGGCATTTTCGTGGTGATTACCGGTGTGACTATCTCTAATTTTCCGGATCTAAATAATCGTTTGTCGCTTGACTTACTGGCCCACGATATCGCCCTTGAGATCAGGAAAACCCAGACCTACAGTTTGGGGTTTAGGTCTAGACCGGGGTTTCAGGACTTGCAAAGTTATGGTGTACGTTTTGTGAAAAACAGTCAGCAGTTTGTAATATTTCCAGATAAAAATAATAATAAAGAGTACGATGCGACTGATTGTAACCAGAGTGTAGCTGGTGATTGCATAGATATAATCACTATCCAGGGGCGCAGTAAGCTCGATACGCTTTACAGCGGTGATTGTACTTCACTTCTTTGTGAGGTTGATAGTCTAGATATCGCATTTACCAGACCAAATCCTGATGCCAATTTAATCTGCAAGTCTGGCGGCACTTCATCTCTTTGCGGGACGAACGGTGATGCGGCTGTGATTACTGTTAAATCACCTAAAGGTGAAAGGAGAAAAATAATAATTAGACAAAGCGGTCAAATTAGTGTGGAAAATATTTAATGAAAAAAAGGTCAAATCTTAGAACGGGGTTTACACTGGTCGAGGTGTTGATTTCGGTATCGATCTTTACGATCGTGGCTCTGGTGGCTATCGCTTCAGTCATTACCGCGAACGATGTGGCTAAGAAAACTCAAAATATAAGAAACGCGTTCGATAACCTCAATTTTGCCATCGAAAGTATGGCGCGCAGTATCAGACTTGGAAGAGATTACAAATGTCCTGCCGATACGGGAAACGAATGTGCGGTGGGGAGAGACTCCATCTCTTTTACTTTTGGTCCAGAAGATTCATCCGCTGAGATTATCACATATAAACTAGTCGGAAATAAGCTAGTTAGGAAAAAGGTAGTGGGGGGAAATGCGATAGAGGCAGAATTGACATCAGATAAGGTCATTAATATCGCGTCTCTTACTTTCATAGTTTGTAAAACTAATACATGCAGTTCGGGCGCTAGTATAATTCAACCGAGAGTGGTTATTCTTATCAAGGGCGAGACATCCGGAAAAGAGAATGTTAAATCTATTTTTAGTATTCAGACGAGCGTTACCCAACGCAAACTACAATGATAACCCCGTTACAAATTATGAAAGCTGTATTTTATAGAAAATTTTTTGGCCATCAGCAAAACAGTATAAAACTTGTCACGGGGTTTACGCTGGTCGAGACGTTAGTGGCGGTTTCAATCTTGACATTAGCCATCGCGGGACCTCTGGCCGTGTCGTCGCTTGCGATATCGGAATCACAACACGCCCGCAATCAGATCACGGCTTCTTACCTTGCCCAAGACGGCATGGAGGCTATGATAAATATCCGAAACAGCAATTTTTTAAGAGGCAACGATTGGCTTTCGAATCTGGATAACTGCCTGTCTCCCAAAAAGTGCATAATAGACAGTAAAGAAGAATCGCTTAAGGTATCAAACTGTTCAGCCGGCTGTCCGAAGATGAAGTATGACTCGGCCAGCGGTTTTTATAATTATTTAACTGGCTCGGATTCCATTTTTACACGCGAAATACAGTACAAACTTATCGATCCTAATAATATCCTGATCACCGTAAGCCTGACTTGGTCGGAAAAAACAGGCGGGAAAACTTATGTACTAAAAAATTATCTGAATAAACTGCAATGAAAAAGGGGTTTCTTCTTGTCATCTCTATCATGATCGCGGCGGTGGTGCTGACCGTGGGGCTGGGCGCGGCGGGCATCACTTACAAAGAGATTATTATCTCTTCGTTTAGCAAAGAGTCTCAAAAAGCTTTTTACGCGGCTGACAGCGGCATCGAGTGCGCGCTGTACTGGGACTTGAGGTGGAATGGCAATCAAAGCGCCTTTGCCACTAGCACCAGCGGAGTGGCTAACGCCGCACCAGCAACAAGTAATTTACCAGGCAATAATCAGGATATTACCGATCCCAGTTCAACAAAGGCTAAGTGGGCGCAAAGTGGTATCAGTGGGATAGGAGCTATAACTGATTTTGAATTTAGTCTTGCGACCGATTTGACACAAGCTAGTGGTGAGCCGTACGTAATTATTAGGGTTGAAAAGAAGTGGAACGATATTAACAATGACAATATTTTTACAGTTAACGAAGAGTTCACCACTATCATTTCCTATGGCTATAATGTCAAAGAGCCGACCAACCCTCGTCGGGTGAATAGATCTATTGTAAAAACCTATTAAAAGTTTAGTGTAGGTTTATGGATGTCAAATCTCGCATCGCAAAATTAAAAAAGGTTATTGAACACCACCGTTATCTTTACCATGTCTTGGATAAGCAGGAGATTTCGGATGCCGCTTTGGATTCGCTTAAAAATGAATTAAAAAAGCTTGAAGAAGAGCACCCCCAATATCTCACGGCCGACTCTCCCACCCAGAGAGTAGGGGGCGCGCCGCTTGATAAATTTAAAAAAATAAAACACGCCGTTCGTCAGTGGTCTTTCGATGACGCGTTTGATGAGAGTGAGATGAGGGCGTGGGACGAGCGCGTCATAAGATTGCTTGGTGGAGATAAACCAACCTATGTGACAGAACTGAAGATTGACGGCTTTAAGATTGTGCTTACCTACGAGAAAGGTTTGCTGAAGACCGCCGCCACGCGCGGTGATGGTGAGGTGGGTGAGGATGTCACTTTGAATGTACGAACTATCGAATCTATTCCGCTTAAGTTGAAGCGTGAGATTGATATCGTGGTTGAGGGCGAGATTTGGATGGGTAAAAAAGAGTTCGCCAGAGTGAACAAAGAGCGCGAGGCCATGGGCGAAGCCCTGTACGCCAATCCGCGCAATGTGGCGGCTGGCACTATTCGCCAGCTTGATTCCCGACTGGTGGCCGAGCGCAAATTAGATAGTTTTATTTACGATATTTCGATTTGGGTGCGGAGTGTCCAAGAACTTGGACACTCCGCACCCAAGTTCCTTCCAAGTGATCAGATGAAAGAGTTAAAGTTGCTTAGCCAGCTTGGTTTCAAAGTAAATAAGCATTTTAAGTTATGTAAAGATATTGAAGAGGTCATTCATGACTGGAAGAGTTGGCAGAAAAAAGCCAAGGAGGAGGATTATTGGATCGATGGTCTGGCTGTCAAAGTGAACGAAAAAAAATACCAGGAAATTTTGGGTTACACCGGCAAAGCGCCGCGCTTTACTATGGCTTTTAAATTTCCAGCCGATCAGGTGACTACGCGGGTCCTAGATATCGTTTTGCAAGTCGGTCGCACTGGCGTGCTTACGCCGGTGGCGCATCTCGAGCCGGTAAGGGTGGCGGGGTCGGTGGTCTCGCGGGCCACTCTTCATAATGAAGACGAGATTAAAAGACTGGATGTCAGGTTAGGGGACACAGTCATCATTCAAAAAGCGGGCGATATCATCCCTGATGTGGTGGAAGTGGTCAAAGATTTGCGGCCGGCAGGCGCTAAGGCGTATCGTTTTCCCGGGAGCTGTCCGGTCTGCGGAAGCAGTATCGAGCGGCTGGAAGGGGAGGTGGCGCATCGATGCATCAATGAAAATTGTTTTGCCCGGCGCAATCGCGCGCTCCATCATTTTGTTTCTAAAAAAGCTCTGGACATCGAACACCTTGGCCCCCAGATTGTGAATCTTTTGATCGAGAAGGGGTTGGTGGCAGCGCCGGCTGATTTTTTTAACTTAAGAATGGAAGAGCTGCAAGTTTTACCCGGCCTTGGCGAAAAGTCTGCTGAAAAATTGATTGAGGCTATCAATAAAAAGAGGAATGTGCCGCTTTCTAACTTCCTCTACGCCCTTGGCATTCCTCAAGTGGGAGAAGAGACGGCTTATGATCTGGCGCTTCACTTTGGCGAAGTCGAGGCGTTGGCCAAAGCTCGTCTCGATGATCTTACGGCTGTATCTGGAGTGGGGGAAGTGGTGGCCAAATCTATTCATGAATGGTTCAGGAATGAAGCCAATAATAAAATATTGAGCGACTTGTTGAAACAGGTGAAATTAAAAAAGGTGATTCGTCCGACGGGCAATCTTGGCGGTAAAACTTTCGTCCTGACCGGCACTTTGAGTTTTGACAGAGGGGAGGCGGAAAAAATGATTCGGGAGAGAGCCGGTCAAGTCTCCGGTTCAGTCTCTGGAAAAACCGATTATGTGGTGTTTGGCAAGAATCCCGGTTCAAAATATGAAGAGGCTAAGGAGCTCGGAGTGGAACTTCTTGATGAAGAAGAGTTTCTTAAAATGCTAAAATAAGGTATCCTCCAGATAAACAGTATGAATATAAATATAAATCATTTAGCCAAACTAGGACGACTTGAGATTAACGAAGAAGAGAAGCTGGCGCTCGAGAGGGAGCTTGAATCCATTCTAAGCTACGTTTCGGAAATAAAAGAAGCCGGCGATACCGCCGAAGGTACCGCCGAAAGTACCGCCGAAGGTAACCTTCTGTTAG
>CAYJVD010000004.1:0-17220 GCA_964373585.1 uncultured Candidatus Saccharibacteria bacterium | reverse complement strand
TGCCGCCCGTAAGAACATTGACATCAAACTCTGGAAAGCTGGTCAAGGCCAAAATCTCACCGCTCTTCACATCCATGATTACCCCAGCTCCTCCCGAAAATCCTCTCTCGGCACTAAGATTTTTTATATACCTGTGCAAAGCTTCGGTAACAGCAGCATCGATCGAGAGATTAAGACTGCTCCCCACCCGCGGCAGGCGATAAATATTCTCGGATTGAATCTGGCCGTGGACATCAACCTCCGCGATCTTAAGACCTGACTCTCCCCGCAAAGAGCTGTTAAAGGCTTTTTCCACTCCATCTTTGCCGATGTACCCTTCATCGCTAGCCGCCAGACCGAGACTAAGCTCCTCCTTATCCGGCCGGCCAAGGTAACCAAGCACATGGGCCAACCCTTCTTTGTTGATGTAAGAGCGCTCTGGGCTATTCCACGCCAGTAAGACATTGTTACGATCGTAAATAAGAGCCCGTTCCGGAAAAACCAAGTAGCGTTTCAGGCTGTTTGATTGACTGCGACTAAAATAAGCTTCGCCCTTGACTATCTGCAGTTCGGCCACATGCCAGATAAAAAAAAGAATGGTTGCTAAAAACAGAAGCCCCAAAACCAATCCTGTCCTTTTGGGAATAGGTTTCTCCAGCCGGCCCTCAAACTGCTGATCGTTAAATTCCGGCAAGTTGACCGAATCCAAAAATATTTCATGGGGATCGATCTCTCCTCCTAATATTCTTTTACTTGATTTGAAGATGGCCATATGGACGAAAATTTTTTCTTAAATAATCAGCCAGCAAAAAGAGGCCGAGCGCGCCGGCCATGAAATAAAAAGTGCCAAAAGCGTAAAAAAGGTCAAGCAGATAGGCAAAATACACTCCTTCATAAAATCGAGAAAAATAAATGAGAGAAAAGATCAGTAAAGAAAAAACGAGCCACCACGGAAAAATCAAAACTCCTAGGATTAAGATGAGATCGACGGCAAGACGCGCACCCATTTTATATTAAAAACATTAATCGGACTTTTAAGATACACCCTTTGAATGGAGCTTTTCTCATCTTTCTCTATTTTGCGCACCTCGGCCAAAACCCTCACTTTGCTGCCGGGTAAAAGTGCCAGCTCTTCCTCGGCAAGTTCCACTTCGCGCGGTAACTCCAGATAGAAGTTGCCTCCCCCTCTCCCTTTAAGCATGCCCACGAGCCCTCCGTCGCCAATCTGCACTTCGGTCTCATCGCCGGGGAAACTGTACAGTCTCACCTTAGAAACTTTTTCATACACCTCCTCTACTTTCCCGTAAGCCACGTCTCCTTTACCGAGCACCATGTCCCCCTTGTTCACGCCTTCTTTTTTTCCGATTTCAATCAATAGCTCATCGTAAAGCATGCGGGCCGGCCGAGTCAAAACGGCCGCCAGAAAAGTTTTAGACAGCTCGTTTTCTCTGCCAAGCAAACTTTTCAATTCGATATTTTGGGCCAGCAAACTTTTTTTCACTAGAACCTCACTCTCCGCTTCTTCCAGGCGTTTTCTTAAACTCTCATTTTCCGCCACTAAACTTTTTTGGGCGCGCAAAAATGGAACAATATTCAAAAATGAATCCTCCAGAGCGTTCGAAAGCTGCCAAAACGGAACGGAAAGAGGCATAAGACTCTCTCTTAACCAAGGCGAAAAAAGAATCAAAAAAAAGAGGCTCAAACCGAAACGCGCGAGAACCGACGAGCTTTTATGGGATTTTCTATTTTGGAGGTAGTTCATCTTCATCGTCCATTAATATCTCCTGATATTTTTCCAGATTCTCCACTACTATACCGGTGCCGCGCACCACGGCCGTAAGCGGATCTTCCACCAGATGAATGGGGATTTTAAGCTCTTTTTTAAGAAGCTTGGTGAGGCCATTTAAAAGCGAGCCGCCTCCCACCACCACAATCCCTCGATGCATGATGTCCGAGATAACCTCGGGCGGGGTGGACTCGAGCACCTCTTTGACAGCGTTCACAAAGATCTGGATGGAAGGCCTGATGGCTTCCCGAATATCGCTATCTGTGATGACCACTTCCCTCGGCAAACCGGTCACCAGATCTCGCCCGCGGATAGTCGCTTCGGCCGATTCATCCTCGACACTGACCGCCCCGATGGCAATCTTGACATCCTCGGCCGTCTTTTCCCCAAGCAGTATCTTAAATTCGTCCCGCACATACGAAATAATGTCCTGATTAAAACGATCGCCCGCTACATGCAGATTGCTTGATTTGACGATCCCGCCTAAGGCCATGACCGCGATGTCGGTGGTGCCTCCTCCGATGTCTATGATCATATTGCCGACCGGCTCATGCACGGGCAGGCGGATGCCGATGGCGGCCGCCATGGGCTCTTCCACGATATGCACCTCGCGGGCGCCCGCGCCCATGGTAACATCTCTGACCGCCCGCCGCTCCACATTTGTGATACCTGAAGGCACGCCGATGACCACGCGCGGGCGCAAAAATTTTCTCGGAGTCAATGCCCGGGCCTTGCGGATAAAATACGCCATCATCTCTTCAGTCACTTCGAAATCCGAAATGACTCCATTCACAAGAGGTCTGACAGCTACGATATGAGTTGGCGTCCGGCCGATCATCTGCTTAGCTTCCATCCCCACGGCCACCACCCGATCGGTCTTCTGATTAATAGCCACTACAGATGGTTCATTGATGACAATACCGTGACCGCTAATATAAACGAGGGTGTTGGCCGTGCCGAGATCAATGCCGATATCAGTCCCAAATAGTTTATAAATCCGCCCGAGCATAAGTTATTTTCCCTGTCTTCCTATCTTTCCACTCGATTTCTCCCTTGGCCACCCCCTTGGAACTGACCACCAACCTTCTCGGGATCCCGAACAGGTCCGCCTCCGCAAACTTTTCTCCCGCGCTTAAATCGCGATCATCGTAAAGCAGTTCCACCCCCTCGCCAGTCAATTTTTTATAGAAATGCGACGCGCGCTCATTCTCACCAAGACTGATTAAGTGCACGGAAAATGGAGCGATAGATTCTGGCCAGACGAGACCTTTGTCATCCGCGAGTACTTCTACCACCGTGCCCATAAGACGCGCGAGACCAAGACCGTAACAGCCCATCAAGACGGGCTGGTTATTACCAAGCTCATCTTTGTATGTGTAGTCAAAAGCCTGACTGAAGCGGGTTTTTAGATCAAAAATATTCCCCACCTCGATGGCTTTCTCCTCTCTCCACTGGCCCGCCTCGCGACAACCAGGACACACTTCGCCTTCCTTAAAAATCTCCTTGTTTACGGCGAGCGAGCATCGGGAGCAGATATAAATAGTGTCCTCGCCGGCCGGAGTGAGAGTTTGAAACTCATGCGAATATTTTGAAAAAGAGCCGCCTGAAGCCAAAGTAAGATATGTGAGCTCGCCTATGCCGCATTTTTCAAATATCCTCAAATAAGCCTCTTTTACCTTTCCGTAAAAATTTTCCAGCTCCATCTGGTTAGCATGAAAAGAGTACATATCTTTCATTAGGAATTCCCGCCCGCGCAAAAGTCCCGATTTGGGCCTCTCTTCCATTCTAAACTTAGTCTGAAACTGATAGACCGCCTTAGGCAGATCTTTGTAAGAAAGCGCGTGTTCTTTTAGGAGCGGCACCACCACTTCTTCGTGCGTGGGGCCGAGGGCAAATTCTCTTTTCTCGCTGTCGCTCAATTTATACAGATTATCCATGGACTGCCAACGGCCGGTCTTTTCCCAGCTCTCTTTGGGCTGCAGCGCCGGCATGATGATCTCTTGACCTCCAAGACATTCCATCTCGCCTCGCACAATACTTTCAATTTTTTTTAGCACCCTCAAGCCAAGGGGTAAAAAAGTGTACACTCCGGCCTGAAGCTTATCCACGAAACCGGCTCTGATCAAAAGTCGGGCGTTTTTGGAAACCTCGTCCTTGGGGTTTTCTCTTTTGGTTTTAGTGAAAAGCGCCGACTGCAACATGGCCCTATGATATAGAGAGAAACCCATAATTGCAAATAAAAAAATAATTAGTTGACATTATTTAATATATCTGTTAATAATCAAAATAGCTCCTTGACATCACGAGACCAAGAAAGGAAGGAACAGTCATGAGCTATCGCCGTCACCGCAAGAGTGGAGATGAAAACATCTCTCCACTTAACTCTTTCTTGGAAGACAAGAAGAGTTGGAGGGGTAAAATGTCTCGGCTGATTGAAATTCTCGAAGGCTGTCGGTCCCTTATCGAAGTGCAGTTCAAGTCTGTCATTGAAAGCCTGAACTTGAGAGTGCCTGACTACTCCAATGTCATCAAAAAAGTGTTGGATGAAGCCAATGAAGCCCAAGTGGAACACGCTCACTACGAAGGGGTAAACGGACCCATAGCTGAAATCATGGATAAACTGGCAGAACTTAAGGCGGAAAATGAAAAGTTAAGATCCGACTTTTCAAGAGAAATGTACAGATCGGATCTAGTGTCGCGTACTCGCAATGTATCGCTTAAACTGATCCAAGCTCTAAAAAAGCTTGCTTGGGGAATGGATGAAGATAGATCGGTTTTGGATGACCTTTGCCAGAAGACAGCCAGCTTCATGAACAAACTGCAGATCGAGGTCCCGAATCTCCGCAGAATAAAGGATCAGGATCTGCCGAAAAGCACTGAACCGGTGGCCAACCTTATCCCAAGGGTTACAGCCCTCGAACGCAAACTAAAAGAAGCTCCTCGTCTCGCAACAAAAAATGAATGGGAAGAAGCTAAGATCTTGATCAATAAGATGGAAGAGGCCATGCAAATGTACGATACTCAACACAAACGCCTGAAAATGTATCTCGAAGGCTACAGAAGCCTTGAAAACAAGATGATCAAGCTGGTACGCGAAGCCAGTGAAATCAACACCCGTCTCGGAGGAAATATAAACAGATGGCGTCAATGGAGTAAGTTGTTAAACGAGCTAGACATTGACACGGAACTGTTAGCCGATGTGAAAATAGACGGTGAGAGTTACCAGACGACTATGGATCGTTTTAGGCAAATCGAAGCCACCCCTTACGAGCGGAGCGAGGGTCTCACGGCCAACGAAAACCCTTTTGTAGATCATGCCACCGAGGTGTGGCTAAGATTGTGTGATCTCATAGAATCTCATAGATAAGAAATAAAAAATTAAACCCTGTGTTGATTAAACACAGGGTTTTATGTTGCGGAAATGAAACTACCGCTTGGATTCCTTCAAAAAACCTACCTTAACAAGCTCCGCTGAGATTTGACCCAAACGAACAATCTGCTTAGCGGAACTCTCCTCTTCGTACTTGCTCATGACATGCTGGAGAATAACATGAGTGAGGAGAAAGTAACGAGTAGCCGACTTTCCGTCCCTTCGAGCTTTCTCGACCATGGGATGTCCCCAAGAGATATAGATAGTGTCGTTACCGCGTGTCATGGTCGTGATTTCTAGAGT
Organism: uncultured Candidatus Saccharibacteria bacterium; assembly: GCA_964373585.1. Lineage (GTDB taxonomy): Bacteria > Patescibacteriota > Minisyncoccia > Phycocordibacterales > JBBUBG01 > CAYJVD01. The sequence goes on along the minus strand of CAYJVD010000004.1, from coordinate 11,782 downwards.
CCCTGGGATGTCCGATGGCTGGATCGCATAACTCCTGTCTTCAATTATGAATCTGTCGAAATCGGGGATTTCTTTAACTGGGCCGCACACTGGACGATGTTCCTTCCTAGCGCTCACAACCTCCACTCGGCATTCGGCCGAGATCGATCGGCGACGCAAGTCTTGACAGATGATATTGAACTTACCAAGCTCCACGCCTGCCGTAAAAACGATTTCAGTGCCCGTGTTGGCACTAATCTGCCCGCCGTCCGCTCTCCACCGGAAATCACCCGAGGTCACTTCTAAATTCTTGGCCTTCACCCTCACTTGCTCACCGCGTGTAAGACAAACCGAGGACGGGTTTAGAATGAAGCTCTTCTCTCTAACGATCGTAATACTGATACCAGCCTCGATGTCAGGGTAATCCTTGTCCCTCACAACCAACCTGTTCTCTCCGGTTTGCAAACCAGCTGTGAAAATAGTCCCGTTACCGTGAGTCGGATTGACCGACCCTCCCGCTCCAGTAGCATCCCAAATGAATTGACCACTTCCACGCCTGTACTTCTTTACATAGAACTCTTGACTCTCGCCCGCGACCATCTCGATATTGCGGATATTGAGCACCAGATCGTTCTGGGGAACTGGAGGCTTTCCCTCGACTAGCAAAGTGGTAGGCACACCGTAGGTGTTGTGGAACAAAGAAATGAGATCATCGATGACCTCTTCAATGTCATCTTCAGCCTCTGACGATGCTCGGTTACCCAGAACCTTCTCAAGCATAGGGGCCAACTTAAAGTTCAGAAAGATAAGAAAAGCCTGCAGATCTTCGTTCCCCTCGGTAAAGAGGGAGGAGTCGAACTTGTGGCGATCTTGAGATGAGCACAGTTTGTTGAAAACAGGGACATCCACGATGCCACACACATTTGGATCCATCAGAATCCGAGGAATCATCCTCTTCTGACTTGGATCGATGATCTGCCGAGCAAAATCACCGAAATCACACACGGGCCCAATAGCCCCCATGCGCAGGCGATCCGCCATCTCAACACGCTTACTTGGAATGTAGATATCCACCTCAACGCGTTCAAGACCTTGAACCTCTTCGCCTTCAAAGACATGCTTGATGCGCTCTCCAATTATCTCCCGCCGGGAAAGCTCTTGATTGTTCACCCGAATCATGTCAGCCACATAGGGAGCCAGTGTGTCTGATAAGTTGTCGATTACGGTCGCAGACCGGGGAAAGGCTCTTGGTTTGAAACCGCTAATAGTAATGCGCACCCCAGTTTCCGGGAACTCTTCTGGAACCACTCCGCGCGAACCATTTACTGCGTCCGTGCAAGTTGTTTCATAACGCGCCAGAATGTCATCTTCCGTGACATTGAATTGAACCAGATGATCCTTGCCAAGATCATCTCGCTCGCAGCGATCCTGCACACTAATACTGGAGGCCACTTTGAAAACCGACTTGGCTCCCGTACCGTACTTACCCTTAGCTCGGGGGTTCTCCTTATAACTCAAACCCATTGAAAGGAACGCTTCGCGGCCCCTTGATCCCATCCCCTTGCCGTTATCCGTCACTACGATAACCTTGTTGGCATCGTCTACGGAGATATGGATTTGGGTAGCAAGGGCGTCCCAGGAATTCTCAGCCAACTGCTGGAGAAAACCAAGACCTCCTCCAATGCTTCCGTACAGATTCTGAAAAGTCTTGCGATCTACCTTCACCTTTATGGGAAAGATCTCACGAGCTTCTTTCTTCTTTTCTGACACACCGGTCGGCATGAGCATCCCTCCTTTAGCCTTTTTTGCCGCTCTTGATGATATCCCAAGCCTCAGCTTGACGCTCGAGCATTTCGACAGCAGCCATCGGTAACTTTTCCCTGGCCGCGCGCATGGTAAGATAAAGAGCGTTCACCTCGTGGGTCAATGTCCTAACAGCCAGTTCTCTTTTCTCATCTGATAATTCAACGATGATGGCCCAGCGTCTACGCAACTCTTCAATCAATTTGCACGTGTCTTCCAGTTCCGCTTCTGACAAATTTCCTTCGATCTGACGAAACGAGCGACTTGTCAAAAGGAATCTAACCCGAGCTTCAGAATTTTCAACAACCGGCAGAATACCGATCACCTTAAGCCAGTCGATGGCTTTCATTGCAAACTGACTTACCTGAGAGACGACAGAATCGTCTACACTCAAATATGCAGGCTTGAGATTCTCTGCTGACACTTGATCTGACCGGGAGGGTACTGCTTTCTTATTCGATTGAACTGTCGATGGGCTCGTCTTCTTTGTCCTTGAATGACGAGCTTTCCTGTCGCTCTCCTTCGCGTAGATGCGTAGAAGGGCCAGCACCTCATCGGGAATACTCATAACCTTGGTAAGAATCTCCAAGGTCTGACTTGATGGCAGACTCTCTTTCTTGATGAAATGTTGTATTGTAGATCGATTTATTCCGAACTTCCGTTCGAACTTGCATACTCCCCCAGCCTCTTTCACCTTTTCTGTAACAATTATGGCTAAAGCTTCTTCGAGCTGCGCCTTGTTCACCTTTCACCTCCTAGCGGTAATGTCAAGGAACGAACTTCAAGGATATTAAGTAATAAAGACTGCCTTGTCAAGCTATTGTCAGGACTATTGACAGATCCAAAGTGTACCTGTAATTTCACTTTCGGAGGTGGTAACGGTTGTTTGAAAATTCAAATTTTACTCCCAAAGACAAAGCCCGAGAACTTTATGCTGCTTTTTTGAAGAAATACAAAGTTGGCCCAGGATCAAAGATCTTGACCTTGCTTGGGCGTAAGGCTAAAGAGATCCCCTACTACGATAACTTGGGAGTAAAGAGAGAAGATATCTGGGTAGTAGAACGGGACAGTCAAGCCTACTTGAGTATCCTTCGCCTCAAATTGGGAACAAAACTGTACGCGGGAGAACTGTCTGAATTCGTACGCTTTGCTTCACAGCTTAATCCTCCAATCGCCTTCGATGTCATAAACGCCGATTTCTGCGGAAGTATGTGGGATTACGAACAAGACCTGAGAGGACTCCTTCCCTTCCTTTCAAATGGATTAGGTAAAGTTCTAGCTATCACTTCGCTAAGCCGACGAGATAATCTCTACTTAAACGCAGGCAAAGTTGGAAAAGCAGAGCTAGTCTCCCTCCTTGGACGTAAAACTTTTTCTGGTATTTGTGAGCACCTCAAAGAAGAGTACCGGCTCGCTGGTTTTAGGGAAGCGGCATCACATCTTGAACGAGAGCTTGGTTTCATCTGGTGGTTAGCCCTATCACTCGAAATGTTAGCCATCCGCTCCCGCAAAAGAGTGCGGGTAAATCATATCTTAAGGCATATTTATCAATCAAGCGCTCAATCAACCTTTCATGTATACCTCGTGCATCTGACCACTCGCGCAACGGGGAAAATCAACTTAAAACAAAATGCTTTCTCGATAGTTTCCCTTTTCTTGAAAAACATGTTAGTTTCCTTTACTGGAAGAGGAGGCGAGGGAGGTGATGATCTTGCCTAGACACCGAGCAGACCGACAAAGGATCACGACAAGCAATCTCGAAGAAACTCTGGGTGAACTTGGTAAACTTCTCAGGACTGCCCAAGCTATTATCAATGGGCTGAAAGCGGCTGTCGAGGAAAGTAAGATATGCCGTTTCGGTGAGCCCGAGATCCAAAAGAAAGCCAGTGTCAATACAAATTACGGTGAGCTGATCCGCCAGGAAATGCGTAACTACCGAGGAACAGATCGCGCTGCAATGCACCGCGAACTGGCAGAGCGTTACCGCATCACGCTGCGTCAGGTAGCCGCCATGGCAGCCTGGAACTCCCCTAAACTCTCCCGAAAGAGGCGCGACTCCTAGCCCCCCCATTCCTAAAACATTGACATGTTTTCCACATAGTGCTAATCTCTCGCGTAGAAAAGCTACTCTTGGCATTTGATGCGCAAGAGAGAAAGGAAGTCAGTGAAGTTCGTGAATGTGTACAAGGGGTTGACGGCATCGCGCTGGTTGAACGACCCGGTCAACCGCCGCAGGGCGCTCTCGGCCTTGTGGGAAGCAAATCAGGGAAAACCGATCTCGTGCTACAGATCAAGTGAGGTGCTCCGGGAGGCCTTGCCGGGAGCGAACGACAGGTTCGTTTCCCAGATCACCAACCGACTCTCAAAGCACTCGTACATTACGGGTGCAGGCAGCGAGCAAGGCCGCACTGGCTACTGGTCCCTCACCTCGAGAGGGAATAAAGAAGTGGCCGCGGCCGACAAGGTACCTGTCATCACCTCACCCCCCAGTCCGAGCGGCGAAAGAAAATGGAATTTGACCGGAGAGTCGACCCCAGATCCACTTCGTCCGGTCCAGAGTAGTCTGGCCGAGAAGATGATCAGCTACATCCGGTCGAGCCAGAAATTGCCCTCGCTTCGGCAAGAGATAGATGAGCTCGAAAGCAAGCTCACCAAGCTCAGAGTGGAGCTTGCCGAGTGTGAGAGCGTCGTCTCAACGGCTGATGAGCTCGAAAAGGAGCTCGCGGCTTCCAAGCTGGGCCCTCACCAACCCAAGAACTAACTCCACCAGATCCGATCTTGCCCCGTTCCGATTCTCCTCCGTCAAATGGCGGATGGCGAATCGAAACGGGGCTTTCTTTTTTTTAATTTTGCAAAGGTACGTTTAGCATGCTATAGCGGATAAAAGTACCACGGGAGGTGTTCACAAGACGAAGGTCCTTTTAACATGCTATAGCGCTTACACGTACCGGGGACGATCAGCCGCTCGAAAGTTTCAAAATGTCGTTGTAAGTTACCAAAAACATCAGAAAAAGGAGAAGACCAAAGCCGATGGCGTTCATTGCGTTCGCTACCGAAGGTTTAATGGGTGAACCTTTCAGATACTCTATAAAAACAAAAAGCAGGCGGCCGCCATCGAGGGCCGGGAACGGCACTAAATTGAGCACGGCCAGATTGATAGAGATTATAGCGGTCAAGCTTAGCAGATAAACAAAGCCAAGAGAGGAAGCGTCGCCCACCAACCCCACAATACCTACCGGGCCGGAGACAGACGACAAGCCAGCTTGCCCGACAAAAAGAGCTTTAATGAAGGCCAGTATGCTTATAGTTGTGTATACTGAAAGCTCCACCGTCTGCCGCAAACCGTGCCAGATCGCCTGAAAAAAAGGCAGACTCATGATGCCCACCATTTCCATGGAAACTCCAATGGCAAGTTTATCCGGAACGACCCCTTCTTTGGCTGAAAGAATGGTCTGCATAGACACTCCATTTCTTAGATAGGTAAAAGTGATAGGATTTCCGCCGCTTTCGGCTATGAACGTTCGAGCCTTGTCGTCTGTCGGATTTTCTAAAATTTTTTCTCCGCTTTTTAGATTGATGATATTATCACCCGCTTTCAGTCTGGCCGCCGCGGCCGGCGAAGCCTCCTTGACACTGGTAATAATCAATCTAGTATCTTCGAAGACCGCCCCGGCAAGCTCCTCCCCCACAGGCGTCGGCAATCCAAGCACAAGCCCTCCGCTGATGAGCGCCCAAGCCAAAAGAAAATTAAAAAAAACTCCAGCCACAATGACCGCCGCTTGCACTTTTTTTGACTGAAAAGATAAACTGCGCTTTTTCTCTTCATCCGTCAGAGGCTCCTTACATGCATCCTCTCCAAAAATTTTGACAAAGCCGCCAAAAGGCACCGCGTTGATTGAATATAGCGTCTCGCCTTTCTTCACTCCGAAAAGCCTCGGCGGGAAACCAAGACCGAATTCATCCACCCGCACGCCTGACCATTTGGCCACGATGAAATGACCGAACTCGTGGGAGAGCACCAGAATGGCCAGTATCAAAAAAAATAGCAAGATACCCATTAAAATTTTTACTCTAAAATATCTTTCTCCTTGCGCAGAGCCAGCTCCTCTAATTTACTATTGGCTGCATCCACCATCTTTTGGAGAGCCTCTTTCAGCCTAAACTTCTCGTCTTCAGAAATCTCCCCCTCTTTTTCTTTCTTCTGAATTTCGTTCCACACTCTTTCCCTCTCGTTTCGCACCTTAATGCGCGCTTCTTCTAATTTCTCCTTGACGAGCTTTACAAGCAAGGTTCGTCTTTCAGCCGTCAGCTCGGGGAAGACCACTCTCACCCCCACTCCGTCTGACATGGCAGATACTCCGAGATTGGCGGCGGCAATGGCCGTTTCAATAGATTTGACCAGCTCTTTATCCCACGGCACGATCTGCAAACTTCTGACATCTGATACTGATACAGTCGCCAGGTGACTGATAGGCTGACTCGCTCCATAAGCTTCCACCATCACCTTATCGAGTATGAGAGGAGTAGCCCGCCCGGTTCTAAAACCGGCGAACTCTTTTCCAAGCCACCCTTCAATCGCCGAGGCTTTTTCTTTAAAACTGGTCAGATTGTAACTCATAAGTCGAAATAACTATATCACAAAAGCTAAATGTTCTAAAATCAGACCGACATGAGCGCTATCCGCGTAAAGATACTGCTTCACTCTCGACATATTTTCCAAGCTTCTAAGATTCCGGGGTAGCCTCTTTTCTAATTCAACCTCAAGCCTATTCAAAAAATCAAGCGCTTCTCTCTTTATCTCTGCGCGCCTATCATGCTCTTCATATTTTTTAGAAAGAGGCGTAAGCATCTTTAATCTTTGCGCGGGCGTGGCTGCTAAAAAATGATGAGCGGGGATAATCTCGGTATCATCCGTGCCTTCGCTTGCCAACCTCAAAATGACCACCCGCGAAAGCAGTGTCGGCAAAATACCAAAAATATGCGGCACGAGTATAAAAAAATGCACTTCAGCCAGCGGCTCCTCCAAAATTTTAAGCAACGCGTTTTGGGCCTCGCGCGTGAAAGAACAGGCTTTGATGATAAAATTACGCTTTCCGAGGGAAGCTCGCCGTCTAATCTCACGGCTGATGTCAATGCCTAAATTATTCGCCTCAAAAAAAATATAATCGTCCAGGACCGATTGCAACTCCTTGAAAGCCCTCTCGCCATCCCCCACGATGAGATAGGCGTGATGCCATTTATCTTTTTGATGTAATGCTTTTTTTATAGACATCTAGATGTTCAAGGGCTAACCCCGTGCCTTTGGCCACGCAATAAAGAGCGTCATCAGCCAGAGTGGCTTTTACTCCTGTTCTGCGATGTACAAGCTCCGGTAGGTTGCGTAACATGGAGGTGCCGCCCGTCATAGTAATGCCCCTGTCTATTATATCAGCCGAGAGCTCCGGCGGGGTCTCCTGCAAAACATCCTTGATGGCTTTAATCATCTCTTTCAGTTCATCATCGATGGCTTTGACTATCTCATTGGTGGAGATCTCGGCCGAGCGCGGCAAGCCGGTCAAATAATCTCTCCCTCTGACATTGGCATACACCTCGTCTTCGACCTCGATAGCCGAACCGATGCTGATCTTGACATCTTCGGCTGTTTTTTCACCGATAGCCAGATTAAAATTACGCTTAATGTAATCCGCTATGGCCTGATCGATCTTATTTCCGGCGCATTTGACCGACTTTGAAGCCACAATGCCGCCAAGCGAAATGACCGCCACATCCGTGGTTCCGCCCCCGATATCCACCACCATATGCCCCCTAGCTTCATATATCGGTATGCCCGCTCCGATAGCCGCCAAAATCGGCTCTTTGACCACATACGCGTTGCGCGCGCCCGCTTTTATGGCCGCTTCAATCACCGCTCGCCTCTCCGTCGAGGTAATACCAGCCGGCACGCTCACCATCACTTCCGGTTTGAAAAGACTGAAGCGACCTAAAGCTTTGTTGATGAAATAACGAAGCATGGCCTCGGTCACCCGATAGTCGGCGATCACTCCGTCTTTCATCGGCCGATACGCGATCACATTGTCCGGCGTCTTGCCGATCATCTCTTTAGCTTCAACTCCCACCGCCAAGATACTGTTATCGTGCTCGGTGACCGCCACCACCGAAGGTTCGTTTAAGACGATGCCCCGGCCGGGCACGTACACCAAGGTGTTGGCCGTGCCAAGATCTATGCCCAATTTTTTTACGAAGAAACGCATCTTTGAATATCTACTCCGACTTTAGCTAATCGTTCTTCCACCTTTTCATAACCCCTGTCAATATTGTAAACATTATGGACAAGGGAGGTGCCTTTGGCAATGATAGCCGCCAAAATAAAAGCCATACCCGCTCGCAAATCCCGACTTTCGAGGTTAGTAGCCCTAAGCGCGGTCGGACCGCGGATGAAAGCCTGATTTTCAGTCACTCTTATCTTGGCTCCCATTTCTCTCAAGCTTTTGATATATTCGAGACGACTTTCAAAAATAGTTTCAAAAACCGCCCCGTCTCCACGGGATTGAGTCAAAAATAAAGTGATGAGTGCCTGAAGATCGGTTGGGAAACCGGGATAACCTTGCGTTTTGATGTTAAAAGCTTTGAACGGTATCTTGGCGCCATTTTTATTTATGATGCGAACCCAATCCTTGCCTGTCTTGAAATTAACCCCAGCGTGCGAAAGCACTGAAAGCAAAGCCTCAAGATCAAGCGGGTTACAGTCTGTGACCGTCAGATCGCGCGCGCAAAGCGCCCCCAAGATGATGAAACTGCCTGCCTCGATGCGATCAGGCAAGGTACGATATTTTAGACCCCGAGATTCGAGACACGGGCCGCCCTTAATCCTTATGGTGGGCGTGCCGACTCCCCGGATCTTTGCCCCGCAAGCCGAAAGATAGTTGGAAAGCGACACGATCTCCGGCTCCATGGCCGCGTTTTTGATGACGGTCTCGCCGCTTGCCAATATTCCGGATAAAATAAAAGTCTCCGTGGCGGTGACTGACGGCGCTCGCAGAAAAATCTCCGTACCCATCAATCTGCGAGCCTTAGTTTCGATCAGGTATTTGACCGAGTCTCCATGAGCCGATACTCTCACGCGCGCCCCCATCTTTTCAAACCCCTCGATAAAAAAATCCACCGGCCGCTTACCGATAAGACATCCTCCCGGAAAGAAGAAAGTGACCGTGCCGTAACGGGAAAGAATCGGACCAGCGAGCACAATAGAAGCCCTAAATTTTTGAGAAAGTTCGGCCGGCAGTTCCGTGGCGATTTTAGCGCCCGGCCTGACAGTAAAGCTCCTCCTCCCCTTCTCTTTCACCTCCATACCAAGCTCTCCGAGCAGTTCACACATTCTTTTGATATCCTCAATCAAGGGGATATTCTCGAGCGCTATCTCATCCTTAAACAAAATGGAGGCGGCCAGCACCTTAAGAGCGGCGTTTTTGGCTCCGTTTACGGGGATATGGCCCGCCAAAATCCTTCTGCCCGCCAGCCCTTTAATTTTAAAATATTTAGGCATGCGCACCCATTCTAGGATTGACCCGCCTTTTGTGCAATGATAGAGATAATTTTATGACCACAGAGCGCGAGATCTATATTTTGACGGTTATCCCCGTGACTCGGGGAGTGTTGCGAGATGAACTGCACTATTATAGCGGCGAGAGCGTCGATATCGGTTCGGTAGTGGAAGCGCCCCTTAGAAATAAAAATATTTCGGCCGCGGTTGTCAAGTGCGAAAATGCCAAAACGCTTAAAACGGATCTCAAAAAATACCCGTACGAGGTGAAAAAAATCATCACTCCCAAAATCCATTACCAGTTCCCCCACGCCTTCATGCGCGCCGCCCAAGAAACCAGCCGCCATTTCCTGGCCCCTTCCGGCCAGATTGTAAATTTCTTTTTCAAACCGCCATTTGATAAAACGGCATTGAACGAACCGACAAAGGTGGACCAAAAACTTAAGATCAAAAAAGAAGAGAGATTGGTAATGCAAGCGCCCGAAGAGGAACGCGTGGCTTTTTACAAAAGTCTCATCAGGGAAGAGTTCGCCAAAAAATCGTCCCTCTTTTTCTGTCTGCCAAGCCACGCCCTGCTTGAAAACCTCGCCCTGACCCTCGGGAAAGGCATCGAAGAGTACACCTACATTCTTTCCGGCAGTCAGAGCAAGAAAGAGATCAATCACACCCTGGAAAAGATAAAACAGGGCGGACACGCTTTCATCCTTTTGGCTACGCCTCATTTTCTTTCTCTGTTCGACACAAATTTCGGCACTATCATTTTGGAGAACGAAGCTACTCCTCATTATAAAACCAAAGAACGTCCTTTTTTTGATATTTCCAAATTCATCCAATTTCTCGCTGACGAGACCGGCGCCAGATTGATTCTGGCCGATTCTCTTCTTAGTATCGAAACGCTTTATCTGAAAGAGAAAGGCGCCTACTTGCCGATCACTCCATTTAAGTATCGGCTTCTTAAAGAAAACAGTATCAACGTAGTCGACATGCGAAAATTAAAAGGCGATCAGGCAGGCGGCATATTGAGCCAGGAACTCATCGGACAGATCTCAAAAGCGCTTGCGGAAAAAGAAAATCTCTTTTTATTTGTTTTGAGGAAAGGGGTATCCCCCACCACTGTGTGCGTCGATTGCGGCCAAGAGTTAATCTGCAAAGAGTGCGCCAGCCCCCTCGTTTTATATCACCCGCCAATATATCTCTGCCACAAATGTCTCAAAAGATATTCAGCCGATGTGCGCTGTTCAAACTGCCGCAGTTGGCGTCTCAATCCTATAGGCATCGGTCTGGATAAAGCCGAAGAACTTTTAAGAAGTAAATTTTCAACCTCCCCCATTTATAAGATCGATGGCGCCACTGTCAAGAACGACAAAAAAGCCAAAGAGATCATGCGCAGATTTATGGAAACTCCCGGCTCGATTCTCCTCGGCACAGAACTCGGCTTAAATTATCTAAATAAAAAAATAGCCTATACGGGCATAATATCGCTTGACAGTCTCTTTGCTTTGCCGGATTATTCCATGTCGGAAAAAGTATTCTCCATCCTTTTGCGTCTTTCGCACAAAACTGAAAAAACTCTTCTTATCCAAACTCGCAAACCGGAGGAAAAAATATTTCAACATTTCTCCCGCGGCAATCTCCTCGATTTTTATCGGAATGAAATTGAAATGCGGGAGAAATTCCACTATCCCCCCGCCAAACTTTTAATTAAAATAAGTCTGGCGGGCATAAAAGAAGAGGTAGAAAAAGAGCTATCAGAGGTGAAAAAGATACTGGCCGACTACAAACCGGAAGTTTATTTAAGTATGACAGAAAAAGTTAAGGGCAAAGAGCGCGGAAATTTGCTTTTGCGGCTAGCGCCGAGCGACTGGCCAAATGAGATTTTAAGTCATAAACTGATAACGCTTGATCCAAAAATAACTGTCGAGATAAATCCAAGCACTCTTTTATGAATGAAGTCATACAGCACCCAAACCAACTTCTGCGTCAAAAATCCCGAGAGATCGGCGAGGAAGAGTTCGCCAGCCAGAAGCTAGAACGAACAATTATAAAGATGCAAAAGACGCTCGCCAGTTGCCAAGAAGGCGTGGCCTTGGCGGCCCCCCAAATAGGAGAACAGATCCGCCTGTTTATCCTGTCGCCCAAGACGAAGACCGAGGCACTGGTTTATATTAATCCGAAGATAATAAAAAGTTCATCCAAGAAAATCGTGCATGAGGAAGGCTGTCTTTCTCTTATGCACACTTACGGTAAAATCAAGCGGGCGGAAAAAGTATCCATCGAAGCGTACGATGAACATGGCAGGAGATTTAGACGTGGAGCAACGGGGCTCTTAGCTGAAATATACCAGCACGAAATCGATCATCTGGACGGAAAGTTATTCATTGACAAAGCTTGGGATCTAAAAGAGATTCTGCCTAAACCTAAAATACTCTTCTTCGGCACCCCACGCTTCGCGGTCAAAGT
>CAYJVD010000003.1:904-17740 GCA_964373585.1 uncultured Candidatus Saccharibacteria bacterium | reverse complement strand
GCGGGAGGATTCGAACCTCCGAGGGGATTGCTCCCCAACCGCATTGCGAGTGCGGCGCGTTAGACCTCTCTGCCACGCTACCAACTTACTAAAACAAAATATATCAATCTTTTGAATTTTGAGCAAAAATGGTAACATATTTTCTATTGAATCGCTTTGGCGATTCAATAGGGCCCCGTCGTCTAGCCTGGCCTAGGACACCGGCTTTTCAAGCCGAGAACTCGGGTTCGAATCCCGACGGGGTCATTGCGCAGCAATGAACACGAGCAGGCAAACTGCTTTGCCTGCGGCGGGATTCGAAAGGGTTTTCTATGTTGAGCTGCGAGACAAGAAAACCACCCGCGACGGTAGTCGAGAATCCCGACGGGGTCATATAATGTAAGGAGTTCTTATATGAGCAGAAATATTATTTTTTTAATATTTACTTTCGCGCTTGTAACTCGAATAGCAGGAGTGACATACGGACTGCCGCTTTGGCTCGTAAATGACGAGCCGCCCTTTATCACCGCGGCCTTAAAGATGATCGAATTAAAGACCTTGATTCCAGCCTTTCATCAAGCAGAGTTTGCCAAGATTTTATACTATCCTCCTTATTTCTCGTATTTTTTATTACCTTTTTTCGGAGCCATTCTTTTAGGTTATTACTTAACATGGCATGAAGGCCTCGCCACGTTCGTAAATTATCTTGTCTCAGATCTAAGCATATTTTTTATTACCGCGCGTCTTCTGGTAATAAGTTTAAGCCTTTTGATTCTTTGGCTTGTATATAAAACAGCCCTAAATATTGCCAATAAAGAAAGTGCCGTTCTTGCCGTATTTTTTGGCGCCTCCAGTATCACCTTTCTTGCTTTGAGCGTGGTGGCAAGACAATGGATACCAATTACTTTAGTAATAGCGACTATCCTCTGGCTAACATCCAGACCGGATCTCGACTCCGATCAGAAAATTCTTTACGGACTGATTATTTCCGGTTTGGGTATGGGTGTTTCCAATCTCCTAATATTTGGCCCCATCTATATTCTCTTGTGGACGATTCTAATTGAAAAAAAAGCTTTTACTGAATTAGTAAAGAAAAGAAATAATTGGCTGGCCGTGGCAATTTTTATTTTATTAGCCGTCCTCCCCGGTTTGCTTTACCCTCAAAGCAACGGCTTTCTGGTTGATTTGACAAACTCACAGAGCAAGGGGTTTTTTAAGCTGATGTTTAGTCCTTTGGCTTTTCTCAAACCTTTTATTTTTAGTGAACCCATTCTCATGCTGGCTGCTTTGGCGGGACTACTTACTCTCCTTAGAGACAATAAACGTTTAGGGGCACTTTTTGTTTCTTTCATCTTTGTCTATAGCATGATCTTTTATATTTTATTTAGATTTGAACAAAGATTTGCCATACCAATTTTTCCTATTTTTTTTATTCTAGCGGGGATTGGCATATCTGAATGCTGGAAAAAAATAAGCATATTAAGTAAAATGAAATGCTCTTTTTTCTCTCTGGCAATTTTCATATTACTGCTTATCCCCATACTAAGCTCAATTCAAATCTCGAGCCTTTTGATTAGGAACGATACGCGCCTGCAAGCCCGAGAGTGGGTCTTTAGGAACATCCCGGAAGGGTCAAGAATCATCACTTACTCAAATCTTTTCCGGCTACCCACTCTTCCCCAAGCTATCGAGGAACTTCGATCGATTGACAAAAAAGCCATCCGCAAAGTAGATTTGGCGGAATCAAAGATCGCGCTAAAAGAGACGAGTTATAAAGCGTATCAAGCTCTAAACCTTTATCCCATAGATAACTTACAAATATTGAATAATCTTTCTACATACGCTAAAGAAAAAAAATATGAATACTTTTTAGTGGAGCCAGACTATCGTAAAAATCTTTCCTACGGAGAGTTAACCGATGCGCGTTTACATAAAAAGATAGCGTCGTGGGAAGGCCAATCAAACTATTCCATCGCCACCAGTCAATTTGAGGGACCATTTTATGAACTTTTTAAAACCCCGAACATGGGTCCTACCATCAAAATGTTTAAACTAGAATAAAAATGAAAGTCGTTATTATCATTCCTACTTATAATGAAAGTGGTTCGATCATGGGGGTTATCGACCGACTACATATTTCTTTTAGAACCATGCCAGAACATGATTGGTACATATTGATTGTCGACGGCAATTCACCTGATGGGACAGCTGATTTAGTTAAAAGAAAACAGAAGGAACATCAAAATATAGAAATTATAGTAGAAAAAGTTAAAAGCGGTATAGCAAGCGCCTACATGCTGGGCATGAATCATGCAGTTTATCGCATGAAAGCAGACGTGTATGTAGAGTTTGACGGAGATGGCCAGCATAATCCGGCAAATTTGATATATTTTATTAAAGCTTTTGAAAATGGGGCCGACTATATTATAGGTTCGCGCTATATCCAAGGAGGATCGATTCCCCGAGAATGGGCTTGGTATAGAAAATTGTTAAGTCGTTTTGGGAGCCTTTTCGCTCGCCATATCCTAAAACTACCTATCCATGACATCACATCCGGATTTAAAATGACGCGCGTAAACTCTTTTGGAAAGAATTTAAAGTACGATCCCGAACTATTGCTAACTAAACATTACGCTTATAAAATAGAGCTACTTTATTCAATATATAAAATGGGAGCACGCATACACGAAGTGCCGATTGAGTTTTTAAGCAGAGAACATGACATATCCAAAAGCACTTGGAAAGATATAAAAGAATCTCTTAGGGTAATCCTCCTACTCCGCTGGCAAGACTTTCGAAAAACTGGTAAATTTTTATAAAGAGCGCCCATAGCTCAGTGGCAGAGCGTTTGCATGACACGCAAAAGGTCCGAAGTTCGATCCTTCGTGGGCGCACAAAATAAATATGAAAATAGTTGCCATAGAAACAAGCTGTGACGAGACGGCCATTAGTGTAGTTGAATGCAAGGGTGATATCGCGACCCCCTTATTTCAACCATTATCGGAAGTGGTGCTCTCGCAACTGGCTCTGCATGCCCACTGGGGTGGAGTGGTTCCGACCTTGGCCAAACGGGAACATGAGAAAGCGTTAGTGCCGGTGCTACAGGAAGCCTTGTTAAAAGCAAAGCTTCTTGGAATTCAAAGCCAAAACTCCAAAGGCCAAATGACAAATGAAATTCAAATTTCAAATATCCTAAATAGGGAACAAACCCTGCTGCCGGAGGTCATAAAATTTCTGGAAACATACGACACCCCTGACATTGACGCCTTGGCCGTCACTCAAGGCCCCGGATTGGAACCAGCGCTCTGGGTAGGGATTAACTTTGCCAAAGCCTTGGCGATGGCATGGCAAAAACCGCTCATTCCCGTCAATCACATGGAAGGACACCTCCTCTCCCCGCTGCTTAGCAATGGGGAGCAATTTTCAATTTCCCTGCCCGCAGATGCTACGCATCAAGCGTTGCAGGCGGGCAATTTTCAATTTCCACTAATCGCTCTGTTGGTATCCGGAGGACACACAGAACTCGTACTAGTCAAGGCGTGGGGAGATTATCAAAAGATAGGTCAGACCCGGGACGACGCGGCCGGGGAAGCGTTCGATAAAGTAGCCAGACTGCTTGGACTTGGTTATCCGGGCGGGCCAGCTATCGCCGCCATGGCGGCGAAATTCCAAAGCCTAAATGCTAAATTCCAAATCAATACAATCCAACTTCCGAGACCAATGATCAATTCCGGTGACTACGACTTCTCCTTTTCTGGCCTGAAAACAGCCGTGCTCTATTTGGTGAAAAAATTACAAGAAAATGATCCGCTCGTTTTGGAGCGGGATGAGGTTAAGGCTTCCATAGCTTATGAATTTCAAGAAGCTGTGGTAGATGTGCTGATCTCCAAAACCACGCGCGCGGTAGAGGAATACGGCGCTAAATCCATCATCGTGGGTGGCGGCGTCTCGGCCAACAAACGCCTGCGAGAATCGATGGAGCGAAGTCTCACTTCCTCCGGAAGAGAGACTTCGCTCCACTTCCCCACCCAATTTCTTTCCACCGACAACGCCACCATGATCGCCGCCGCCGGCTATATCCGCTGGCTCGAACGAGAGAAATACCCCTTGCCTAATGCCGCTTCGATCCAAGCCGAGGGAAATCTATGTATTGGAATCCAAAAATTGTAAAATGTAGTCGCAATATCTTTGGTAGATAATATCCCACGGATCATATGCTCGAAACAAGCTGTCGTAAATACTCCTGCCGCTTGTCGATAAGCGTTCGTTCCAGCTCGAACAGCGACCCCGCGTCAATATACTCACGATATGCAAAGCACTGGTAATTAAGATATTCTTCCGGATCGCCGTAAATCAAAATGCCCGCACGCGTTGCCTCATACCGAAGCAATATATTACCGGTCCCAAGATTGGAAAGATCAACGCATTCGGCCGGAACTCTGAGCTGCTCACTCACCGCGAAGAGCGTCTCGGTGTATTTTCTCATAAATTTTTCAGGATCTCGAAAAAGCACCGCCACATCGTAGTCACTCTTTTCACCAGCCTTTCCCTCCGCCCGTGAACCAAAAAGGATCACGAATCGAAGGCCCTCCTGTTTCCCAAATTCCTCCAGTGTCATGCCATTATCCTATCACAACCTATTTCTGGAACCAACTCCCCCACAAACTCACGACCCAATTTCTCAAATGTTCGAAGTGAGTCTTCGAACATAACTTCGAACATAAATAGGTCTCGAATCCTTTCCTGCCAGTGGCAGAATCTTTTAAACCCGAGCCAGAACAGGCCAGGATTTTCTTGAGAAATTGTATCACTCATTATCCTTATTGTCAAGAGTATGGAGCTCTCTAAATTTGCTATCATGAATACATGCCAATTCCGGAAAAATTCTTGAAACCGTACGATCCGGCGGAGACCGAGCCCCGTATTTATAAGCTCTGGGAGGAGAGCGGTTTTTTTAATCCTGACACCTGTATCGAGAAAGGGGCGACGGCGCCGGAGGCCAGACCTTTCACCATCATCATGCCGCCGCCCAATGTGACCGGCATCCTGCATATGGGACACGCGCTCATGCTCACGCTTGAAGATATCATGATCCGTTACAAGCGCATGCGCGGGCTTAGAACCCTCTGGCTGCCGGGTACGGATCACGCCGCCATCGCCACCCAAGCGCGCGTGGAAAAAGATATTTACAAGAAAGAGGGCAAGTCGCGTCGCGACTTGGGTCGCGAAGAATTCTTGCGCCGCGTGGAACAGTTCGCTAAAGAAAGTCATGACACCATCGTTAAACAGATCCGGGTCTTAGGCGCCTCATGCGACTGGTCGCGCGAAGCCTTCACGCTCGACGAACCTCGAAGCAAGGCGGTCAACACCATGTTCAAATTACTGTACGACGCGGGGTTGATTTACCGCGCCAATCGTATCGTCAACTGGGACCCCAAAGGTCAGACGACCATCTCTGACGATGAGATAGTTTACGAGGAGAGAGAGACCATTCTTTACACTTTTCGATACGCCCCCGACTTCCCTATCGCCATCTCCACCACCCGCCCGGAGACTAAAGTGGGCGACACGGCTGTGGCGGTGCACCCCGATGACGAACGATACAAAGATTTTATAAATAAGACTTATGAGATTCAATTCTGCAATGTGCCTCTTTCGGTCCGCGTGGTAGCCGACTTAAGCGTCGACCCATCTTTCGGCACGGGAGCTGTGGGTGTCACTCCGGCCCATTCAATGGCGGACTGGGAGATAGCCGACCGCCACAAACTTTCTCGGCCTCAAGTCATCAGCGAATACGCCCGCATGACGGTGGCGGGAGAACTGCATGATAAAAAAACCCTCGAGGCCAGAGAAATAATTATAAATTGGCTGCGGGAAAATAAACTGCTGACGGCTGAAGAGAAAATCAAACATAACATAGCCACAGCCGAACGCACGGGGGGGATCATTGAACCGCTCCCCAAACTCCAATGGTTCATAAGTGTAAACGCCAAATTCCAGATGCCAAATGCCAAAGAATGCACGTTTAAGGAGTTAATGCGCGAGCCAGTGGCCAATGGAAAAATAAAAATCATTCCCGATCATTTTGAAAAAACTTACTTCCACTGGATCGACAATCTGCGGGACTGGTGCATTTCCCGCCAGATCTGGTACGGACACCGCGTGCCGGTCTGGTACCACGAACCGAAATGCGTTCCCAAAGAAGGACGCGAAGACGAGATAGCCAAGTGCCAAGAGATGATCGTTTCCGAAACCCAACCGCTCTGTCAGTTTTGTAACGCCCAATTTATACAAGACGAAGACACTTTGGATACTTGGTTTTCTTCCGGGCTTTGGACCTTCTCCACACTTGGCTGGCCCTTCGACTTCGCTCAGGGTAAACCCATTTCAGGAACAGATCTAGCGACTTACCACCCCACCGATGTGCTTGAGACCGGTTATGAAATCCTTTTTTTCTGGGTGGCCCGCATGATCTTGATGACAGGTTTCGCGCTCGACACCATCCCCTTTCATACCGTCTATCTGCACGGCACCGTGCGCGACTCCCAAGGCCGCAAGATGTCCAAATCGCTCGGCAACGGCATCGATCCGATAGATGTAGCGGCCAAGTTTGGCGCGGACGCTGGCCGTATGGCGCTCATTGTCGGCAACACCCCGGGCACCGACACGCGCATCTCGGAAGACAAAATCAAAGCCTACAAACATTTTACAAACAAATTATGGAACATCGCTCGTTTTGTTTTACAACAAAACGAAAATTCTCAATTTCCAATTTCCAATTTTCAATCAAGTTCCAATGATTCAGTTATCAGACAGGCGTTTGAAAAATTCGCAAAAGAAGTGACGGAAGATATGGAAAACTACCGCTTTTATTTAGCGGCTGAAAAATTGTATCATTATGTATGGCACACCTTGGCGGATAAAATCATAGAGGACAGGAAGAAAGGTTTGGTGAGCCAAGAGACTCTAAACATGATCTTTAGAGAATGTTTAATTCTCCTGCATCCATTCATGCCGTTTGTAACGGAAGAAATATGGGGCTCGCTGCCTGACAACAGTAATAAAATATTAATGATAGAAAGATGGCCAACTTATTAAGTCTGGAATCCGACATACTCTTCTACTCTCTGGTGGGCGGTATTTTTCCGGCTCTCTTTTGGCTTTGGTTCTGGTTAAGAGAAGATGCTCAACATCCCGAACCGCGCCGCCTCATATTTTCATCATTCTTGGTAGGAGGGTTAAGCACGCTTTTCGTGTTGCCGCTCGAGTGGCTCGCCAAATCCCAGATCGGCGCTGGATTTTTTCTGATAGTGGCATGGGCCGCTATTGAAGAAGTAGCCAAGTACCTTTTTACGGCTTTTCACGCCTTCCGAAGAAGAGATTTCGACGAACCGATAGACGCTCTTATCTATCTTATCACCGTGGCCCTTGGCTTTGCCGCCTTTGAAAATGTCCTCTTCCTGATCAAGACCTTCTCCAGTCAGGGGATTCTAGCCGGTATTCTGATCGGCAATATCCGCTTCATCGGAGCCTCGCTTCTCCATATTGTCTCCTCTTCGGTAGTGGGCGCCGCCATCGCTCTCACTTTTTACAAGGGGCGCATCATAAAGATTTTTTCTGTCATAGTCGGACTTATCCTCGCCACCGCATTGCACACATTCTTTAATTTTTTTATAATTAAGGAAGATGGCCAAGAAATGTTCACTATCTTTGTAGTGGTCTGGATAGCCATTATCGGTCTCATTTTATTTTTTGAAGAAGCTAAAAAAATTAAGAGTTAAAAATCTAAATATATGTCAAAGAAAAGATCATTTTTTGAAAGATTAACCGGCGGTATCAGTCTGGAGGACGAAGCGGAAGATGTGGAAGAGGAGGAAGGGAAAACAATCAAAGTAAAATCGTCAGGAGGAAAAAATAACGCCAAAGATGCCCTTAAAAACAAGAACGACTGGGTAGAGGAAGAGAACGGCGAAGGCGAGCTACCCATAGACATGCACCAGACGCCTACCGAGATCATCATTAAGACGATGGTGGCTGGGGTAAAACCAGAAGACCTTACCGTTTCTATCACGCGGGAGATGGTGACCATCAAAGGCAAACGCGAGGAGCAGTACGAAATCAGCGAAGACGACTCTTACACCAAAGAGCTTTACTGGGGAAGCTTTTCTAGAACAGTCTTATTGCCTCAAGAAGTGGAAGCCGAAGAGGCAGAGGCTGTGGAAAAACACGGCCTGTTGACTATTAGATTACCTAAAATCAACAAGGAAAAGGTCCAAACCTTGCGCATCAAGTCGCTGTAAAAACTTTCTAATTTAAATTTCCAATTGTGCCACGGGGGTGAATTGAACACCCGACGCCTGCCTCTTCCAAAGGCAATTTGGACTATCTCATCTCCAACAATAAGTTGGAGCTGGGCGCTTGTGTAGGATTATTGTTGGGACTCACCTACTAGTCTCTACACCTTCCTTGCTACTTAGACCCAGCAAGGCTTGGCTCGGGATTCTTCATAAAGTAAACAATAACTTCACAACATTCCCCGAGTTCACCCAGTTTTTCAATCCGCCTCTCGGCGGAAAGCCCCGAATTTTCAGGGCAGCGCTCTACCACTGAGCTACCGTGGCATAATTCAATATTAGACCATTCTTTTCAATCCATCAATGTATCCCATCACTCGGTGGAAAAGTTTTGTATCAAATACTCTCAATTGCGCTACTCCATATGGAAGTCTGTTAAAAGGTCTCTTGCCCATACTAGATCTACTCAAAGTTACAAGTATAGAACTAACATTTTTAGGAATTATATTTAAATAGTTCTGCCAATACTCTCTGACTGTTTTTTCATTTTGATGAGAAAATATTCTTATTGAGAGTTTTATTTTATCCCTGGGAACCTTGCAATATTCAGTAAGAAACTTAATAAAACAAACCAACAAAATTGGGTCTGAGTTAGTCAAAGAAATAGAGTGATGTGTAACTTCCCTGCCATTTTTAATAATAGGCCTATTGTACCCCTCTGCCCAATAAAGAGACGCCCCCAGCACCAAGAGATCTCGCTTTGATAAAAATTTTATTTCGCTTGCAGCCTTTAAGTTAATTTCCCTTTTCCTAATTTTGGCGTCTATAGTCTGTTGTTTGTTTCTATCAATCAATGCCTGAATCGATTTTTGATGAGTTCTCTCGTTTATTTTATTTAGCAAAACATCTGACAAAACTAGGTTTGAAAACCATCCAGATAAAGTAGATTTTGGAACTCTCAAAATTCTCTGAATCTCTCCATAGCTATTCCCTTCCATTCTTAATCTCAAAGCGACTTGTTTATCCGAACGCATGTTACAATAATCTTATTATAGTCTAGTGCGTTCAAAAACAAAACTAATTCGCTGGCTTCAAGCCCTGAAGAACTTTTTCCAGTTCTGGGGGAATTTTAAGAGAACCGCCAATGTTTTTCAAATTTTGAACAGTTTTTTGAATCTCTCCGAAACTGGTTCCAAAAGCGTTTAAGACCGGTTTGAGATAGTAATAAACGCCGATGAAGGAGCCGATAATAAAAATCCAGTAGATAGTCTGAAAAAAACTTCCCCATCTTTGATGCGACTGCATGCGTCGCAGTATCTTATTGTTCTCTTCGATAAGCTCCCGCGTCTCCTTATCCATGCTCTCATTATACTATGGACATCCCAAACTCTACAAGTGTATCACCCTTCGGTGATAGATTTGATTGAGGGGGCAAGTTGTACTATCTACATCAGATCTGCATCTGTACTACTTACCCCAGCGTATTAAGGCCGAAGCCTTAATACGCTCCTCTAGCGGCCGTTCCAGAGACGGTCGAGCCTGACCTTGGCCAGACACTCGCCCGCGTCCTCGCAGTGGAAGCAGGTGCTTCCCTGCATGGGCGCCCCGCACTCGGGGCAGTACCTGCGGCTCTTGAGCCGCCGTTCCATCCTCTCGTCCTTCTCGATGATCATGGTGGCAATGTACCCCATGATGATGTTCTCCTTTCCGGATCGTTAACTAACGGCCCCATGCCGCCAGTTCCAACACACCATATAATAACAGATATTAAATATCTGTCAAGTCTCCCACTTTTACTTTCTTCCGGCTCTCTTTGAGCTTTCCTCTCTGCTCTTTTTCATCTAATCTTCTGGCAACCGATCCTTCGGTGGCTTCCGTGGCCACTCTTTCCTTGGGTACGATAAGCGCGCTCGACACTAAGCGATTCAATCTCTCAATGGCCAGCTTTTTATTCTCTAGTTGACTGCGCGTCTCCTGCGATTCAATCAAAAGCTCGTCATTGTCATTTATGCGATTGGCCAGAGCTTGGCGCACCCTCTCTTTCTCCTCGTCACTTAATACTTTAGAAGCGCCGACACTCCACCAAAGCTTCGCTTTGCTCGCCACCTTGTTTACATTCTGGCCGCCCTTCCCGCCCGATCGCACAAACTCCATGCGCATCTCGCTCTCCGGAATAGATACCTCTTTTTTATTTTCCATATCACTATTTGGCTTTTCCATAAATAATTATTAATTAAACAGTTTTGCCCTCACGAGGAATCGAACCTCGATTTGCTCCTTAGGACGGAGCCGTTCTGATCCATTGAACTACAAGGGCGTCGGGGTTGAACTACAAGGGCGTCATTTTACTGAAATTCTAACGAATTTCAGTCTTATTTACAATGAGTTTAGAATCTGTCATCCATTATTATCATCTATATCCCACGCCTCTCTACGTCTCCCTACACCTATCCTACATAAATTGCGCGATCGCGCAATTTATGTAGGATGCAAAACGATGTATATCAGACGCAAAACGGATACAAGACAGACGCAAAGAGATCTGATCTGGTGCGGATAACGAGGATCGAACTCGTGTTTGCTGCTTGGGAAGCAGCCGTACTACCACTATACTATATCCGCAATATTTCAAGGAATCTTTGCCAGATGGTCTTAGGGGCAGTAGAGGCGATATCATCCCCCGCTTCTTCCCCATCCACTATGATGATCAGATTCTCACCGGGTTTGGATATCTGGAATTTTGACCGCAGTCCGGCTTCAACCCCTCTCTCTGTTTTTAATACATCTACCTCCGCTTGCAAAGCTCTCTCTCTTTCTTTAAGAGATTCAAGCTCGCTGTGAGTCTTTTGCCAAATACTGACACTGGCCAGATATTTTTCGTACGCCCCCAAAGCGCCTTTCAAAAAGAAGGCGGAAAGAAGAATAAGCAGCACCAAAACAGGAAACGAAAAAAACAGCCTCCTTGCCCTGTGTCTCTCTTTGAAATTCTTCACCTACTTATGATAATATAAGCGTATGCTTTTTCAAACAAAATATAAAAAACGCTTTCAGGTGATCTGGACAACCATAGCGGTCTTGGTCATTCTGAGCATGCTTTTGCTATATTCCACTCAATCTCTCTACCTCTAAATCTTCATCATCTCAAGAAATACTTTTTGGGGGATATTGACGGTACCTAGATTTTTCATCTTCTTCTTGCCTCTCTTTTGCTTTTCCCTAAGTTTCATCTTGCGCGTAATGTCCCCGCCGTAAAGATAACCGGTGACATCCTTCTTCATACCAGAAAGCGCGCGAGAAGCGATGATGCGCCCCAAGGCCTTAGCCTGAATCTTGAAATCAAACAGCTGTCTAGGCAAATGCTCTTTTAATTTATCAACCGCAATCTCAGCCTCTTTCTCTAAACGCCGCCGGCCGACTATGCGAGAAAATGGCGCCGCCAGCTCTCCCGCCACTAGAACATCTAGGCGCACCACATCGGCTTTTCTGAGGTCGATAAGATTGTAGGATAAAGACGCAAAACCAGAAGTAACGCTTTTTAACTCGTCAAAAAAGTGGCGCATCAACTCGCGCAAGGGCATCTCAAAGCAGATCTCATTACGATTCTCGCCAAAAAGATTGACCGCTTTGACCTCGGCCTCGTGCTCATAAAACATAGGCATAAGCGAATTGACATACTCCTTGGGAGTGATGATACGCCCCTTGATCCATGGTTCTCTAATCTCATTAATCTCTCCATGTTCAGGAAAAAAGATGGGGTTGTATATAATCTGACCATCCACCTCGTAGCTTACGGTAGGCATGGCCGTAACGATCTCCAGTCCATACTCTCTTTTGATTCTTTCGGTCACTATCTCAAGATGAAGCATGCCAAGACATCCCACCCGAAATCCACGCCCGAGTGCCCCCGAGCTCTCTTCTTCAATGGTAAAGGCTGAATCAGACAGATGCAAGCGATCAAAGGCTTGTCTTAAGAATGAAAACTTAGATTGATCCTCGGGATAAATCGAAGCCCAGACTACGGGCTTAGGAGCTTGATAGCCCGGGAGAGCAGGCAGAGGGTGGTTAGAGGAGATAATGGTATCGCCCACGGCCGGAGGGATGGCTTTCTTGATACCGGTCACAATATAACCGATCTCACCGGCCTCCAAGCTTTCCGATGTCTGTTTTGCGGGCCTAAAGTAGCCCGTCTCAAGCGCCGTAAAAGTTTCTCCCAAGATCGCGAAAGACAGGGCTGCTCCTTTTTTGATAAAACCATCAAGCACTCTGACATAAATAATAACGCCCTGATGAGTGGAGTATTCAAAATCAAAAATAAGAGCTCTCAGACCGCCGACCCCTCGATTGGGAGGCCTGATTCTCTTGACGACGGCCTCCAAAAGCTCTTCGGTCCCCTGACCTGTTTTCCCGGAAGTTTCTAAAATCTCATTTTCGTTGATTGAAAGCAGTTCACATAGCTCCCGTTTGGTCTCAGGCACCCGCGCCACAGTCAAATCCACTTTATTGACAACTGGGATAATGGTAAGACCCGACTTCTTGGCCAGCTCCAGAACATTTAAGGTCTGGGCTTGGACGCCTTGACTTGCATCCACCAAAAGAATGGCCCCCTCTACCGCTTTGATAGCCCTTGAAACTTCATATGAAAAATCAATATGCCCCGGCGTATCGATCAGATTCAGAATAAATTCTGAATCTGAAAACCCAAAATTCATCCTCACCGGCGCCATCTTAATGGTGATGCCGCGCTCGCGCTCTAGATCCATCTGGTCTAGGACCTGTTCGCGCATTTTACGCTTCTCAAGCGTACCAGTGATCTCGAGCAACCGATCGGCTAGCGTGCTCTTGCCATGATCCACATGGCTGATAATGCAAAAATTCCGGATATCAGACATGAGGTTTGAAATCTTTATTGAAACTGTACCAAAAGATAGCGGCGCTCGTTATCATGCCGACCGAATAGGCTAAAGACAAGTGGGCCACATCCCCTCCAAAATACCCAAGGGCAAGGGTCAAAAGAGAGCCGCAGAGAGTAATCAAGAGAGGTTTTCGGGTGTAACCAGCCGCGTAATAAGCCCGGACATAAACCAGCCCCAAACTCTGGGCAAAAAGTGAAAGGCTGAAATAAAACAGCGCGCTAGCCACCTGTTCTGCGTTTCCGACTGAAAATTGTCCGGAATTTAAAACAAACCTTACCACTGGGAGAGAAAATATAAGAAAGAAAAAAGTAACCGGCAACGACCAAAAAAGAATCCTTTTAACTGAGCCGGAAACCAAGGCGTAGAAGCGCTCTTTCTCTCCTCTTTCTTTCAAGCGCGCGAGCTCCGGAAAAACGGCCACCGAATAGCTCACCCCGATTATGGCAAGCGGCACGGATTGCAAATTAAAAGAGAAGTTTAAGAGAGCGATAGAACCCGCGGACAAGAACGAAGCAAAAGCGTTCAAAAATAAAAGGACAAACTGACTCAAAGCCAGAGTCAAACTTCTGGGAATGGAAAGCAAAACAAGTTCCTTAATTTCAAGCCAATCTATTTTCAAGGCCGGTCTAGGCAACAAACCTGTAGCATAAAGACCGGGCATCTGAATAGCCATATGCAGAAACGCGCCCAAAATAACGCCAAAAGTGAGTCCCACGAGTCCGTAAGTCGGATAGAAAAAAAGAATACCTAAAATTATGCCCAGATTGTATAAGACAGGCGTTAAGGCAAAAACCAAAAAACGAGAAAGCGATTGAGTGACAGACCCAAACAAATTAGAAAGACCGAGTAAGATTGGCGAAAGCAAAAGAACTCTCGAAAGCGAAATCAGTTCTGCCCGAGCCGCCTCTCCAAAACCGGGAGCTACTAAGTGGGTAAGATAAGGCATCAAAAAAAAGATCAGTAGTTCTATGCTCAAGATAATGGCTAGAAAAGCCGTAAGGACCTGATCAAGAAAATCTTTGGCAACCTTTTGTTCAGAAAGTAACTTTCTAGCCAAGATGGGTATCAGAACAGTGACGGAGACAAAAGAAGCCACCGTGACATAGATTAAGTCGGGTATTTTAAACGCCGCATAGTAAATATCGAGGTCGCCACCTGCACCGAAACGACCGGCTAACAGCCTATCACGTAAAAGAGCTAAAATCTGCGAAAGGAAAGTGAAAAAACCGAGCAGAAAAGCGGTCTTATCAAGACCGCTTATTCTGGATAGGAATCCTCTCATCTATCTTCTTTGATAGGAGGTGTTGATCTTTTTTCAGGCACTTCTCGTGGCGGAGAGATGTTAGAGAGAGCCGCCCTGCCGGCGTATAAATTTCTCAAGATTCTCTTCACTTCTTCATTGTCTGGATTGAGAACCTTTATTCTCTCGAATTTTTCGATAGCCTTAGGGGCTTGATTTAACTTATCATAATCGAGACCTAAGAAATAAAGAGCGTTTGAGTAGTTTGGATTGTTGGCGACAGCATTTTCAAGAGCTTGAGCTGAACCAGCAAAATCTCCGTTGATATATTTAAGCAGTCCAAGCTGGAAGAGCACACCTATATCGCCGGGAGTCAATTGAGCCACTTGTTCCGCGCTGACGATGGCGGCGGATATGTTACCTTCTTTGGCGTCGATCTGAGAAAGCAAGAAGATGGCCTCCGTAAAATTACTTTTCTTGCTTAAAGCCAGCTTTATATTTTCACGGGCCTTAGCATTATCCCCCTTGATAGTTTCTAATCTGGCTAGATGCAGGTAGTTAAGAGGTGTCTTCGGATTGACTTGGGCGGCGGCATTATAAGCTGCCAGACCTGCTTCATACGCGCCCTGAATCTTCAAGATCAAAGCTGCCTCATAAGCTCTCCCTAAAGTAATATGATTGAGATGATTATCTTTATCCTGCTTAATGGCCTCATTGGCATTTAAGATCGCGGAACTAAGCAAATTCTGGGTTTGGCTGCGTAACTCTTCACCCGACACGCCGCCTTGAGACAAGAGCTGATTTAGTTTGAGTAGATTCAATTCGCTTAAAGAGCGGTAATAAATATCCTTCTTGTCCAGTTGGCTTGCTCTATTAAGTAAATCAATACCATCAGACACATTGCCACTAGTATTGACGCTAATGAAAGCTTTTTCAAAACCTCTAAGAGCAAAAAACTTCTTGGCATATACATAACTTGTGGTAAGACTACTTAAAACACCTAGAACCAGCAAAAAGACTACGAGAAAACGAAGCCTTGGGGATACTCCAAAACCGAGCGCTATTTTTTTGATGTAACCTGCCTCCATGGCAGTAGCCAAGAAAAGACCAGTTACAATAAAAGTCAGTCCCGTCAGAAAACTGTCAGGTATGTACATTAACAAAAGCGTCCAGAGATAGAGACCGGAGAGAAAGGAAACCCATAATTTGAGGCGGGTATTTTGATCGAAAGAAGTTGAAAAGATGGCCCTGCTTCCGGAACTTAGAAAGCTGAGAAATAAAATGGTCCAAGCCAGAAATCCAAGTATGCCAGTAGTGGTAAGCGCGCTCGGAATAATACCAAACCCGTTACCAAAATCAGCATTCCAAAATAAAGTCTCATTAACTGAATCAGGTTTATACAAACGCCACTGCTTTTCAAAACGATTGGGACCGACCCCAAACAAAGGGTCAGACTTCAAAGTATCCATACCTACACGAAAAGTGGCTCCAAGTGACGGCCTGGCTTCAATGGAAACTATGCCGTATTTGTTTTGGAAAGCCACCAAACGCTTACCCAAGAATTGATCCGGTCCTCCCAAACTAAACATAAGAATAGCGACCAAGAAAACGATAGCTGACGGACTCCCCAACTTATTCACCCACGAAACTCCTTCACCTTCATCATCGCTCTTGAAAGCCAAGCCGTAAGCCATTACAAGCAAACTGAAGATGGCGAGTAAAAGCCAGATCAAAGTAAAATTAACCAACCCAAGTCCCAAGACCCCTACCACGAGAGTTACATAAAAGAAAAGGCGGGCCTGTTTAATGGCCCCCTTTGATTCAAGAAAAAGAAGAGAAAGTAAAGTGGTTAGTCCGAAAAATATGCCGAGATCATTCCACTTGCCCACAAGGTTTTCGTTTGGAAATCTCAAAACATTAGTGAAAGAAAAAGCATTAGGAGATATGAGGTGGAGTACCTGAACGCCAAAAATCACCAAAGATAAGAGAAGTAAGACATTATAGAAATAGGAGAATTTTCTACTTGGTTGAAAGTATAGAGCGGCCAACAACATCCCGCCGAAAAATAAAGCAACCGAGAGAAAAGTGCCTACTTCATGACCAAAACCGATAAGGGAGTAAGACGGCACTTCTCCAAGCAAGGCAGACACAAAATACACCATTACTAGAAAAAAACCGCTCCAAAAGATGGCGCTTTTGGGAAGCTCGATTTTACCCTCCATTAATCTAGACAAAAACCAAAACAAGAGGGCAAATAAAATACCTTCCGAGAATAAGAGTCTTTTAGACACTTCGAGCGGCAATCCCGCCAGTGGCAAAAAGAAAACTGGTAATAACGTGACCACTAAACTATAAATAAAGGCGGATATCTTTTCCATGTTGAATCTTTTTAGTTTATAATAAATACTCG
>CAYJVD010000003.1:0-894 GCA_964373585.1 uncultured Candidatus Saccharibacteria bacterium | reverse complement strand
CTATTAATTTATCTGCATTAAGGACGAATTTTTCTGTCTCTTCCAATAAATACTCGTCTATTATATAATGAAGCATAAAATTTTGGCAAGTGGGTTATGACAAGTAAATTGATTACGATCAAGCAAGCGGCTGAAATCCTTGGATATTCAGTCAAAACCCTTCGCAACTGGGATAAAAGGGGATATTTGAAGAGCGCGAGAGGTGAAAATGGGTATCGCCTCTATAAAATAAGCTATTTGGAGAAATTTGCTCAAAAACAAAGCTTAAATAGGAGCAAACGCCGCCTAGTTGATTAAAAAGCTTTTGTAAGTTATAATTAAGCCGTCTTGTGTCGGATGGTTGCTCTGACGCCTTAAAGGGGGTCGGGGAGGAAAGTCCGAACACTTGCTTCATGATCACTTAAGAGTCATGAAGAAAAGTAGTGGGTAATACCCACCTGGAGCAATCCACGAGGTGCGAACAGAGACGCTGAGGCGCGAAAGTGCCGAGGCGTCCCGCCGCTGAGGCGGGACGAATCCTGTGGCAACACTGGAAGTGAAACGGCTAAATCCTTACTTGAGTGCAAGGGTCGTACTTCTCGATACATCAAAGTGTCGAGTCGGGTGCCCGCTAGATCCGCCTCGTAAGAGACGGACCAGATAAATAACTATCGCCCCGCCTCATCGGCGGGGCACAGAATTCGGCTTATAGACACAAGACACAAAAAACCCTGCCGGCGGCAGGGTTTTTTGTTTGTCTATTTAGTAGTGATGACTGGCAAGTCGATCTCGCACACGCCAGCCGAACAGGCCAACTCTTTTTTGACTTCGGTAGTGTCGTCGTATTCGTACAAAACCAGTTTAGAAAAATCTATCTGCGGAAAATTAGAGCTTAACTCTTTATATCTTTCTTCC
>CAYJVD010000002.1:6880-20077 GCA_964373585.1 uncultured Candidatus Saccharibacteria bacterium | reverse complement strand
TCCTGATCTGACTAAAGATTTCGGGAATATAATGGCTTGCTTAGTCATATTTAGTCACAGCATCAACGACAAGCAGTTTCAGGTCATGATAATACTCTTCTTCAAACTTCGAAGCTACTGTCTGCCAAGTCACCCCTTCTTTGACCGCCCGGGCGATGATCTTATCGTCTATGTCCGTGATATTTTGGAGATAAAAAAGCGTGTGGCCTCGCGCCCGCAGAAACTTTGCCACCATATCAAAAAAAAGATAGGTGCGGCCATGCCCCAAATGGCTGTGATCGTACACAGTCGGACCGCAAACAAACATTTTTAAATCTAGAGCCATTTGCGCATCTTGAAGAAGATAAATATGCCCAGTGTGACACCAGTCATGATAGCCAGAATGATCCAAAAATCGTACGGATGGCCAATGATCGGCGTGGCTTTGGCCTCTATGGCAAATAAGCTGCTTAACAGTGTAAGAGGGAAGGTGACAAAAGCCATCATGGTGAGATGGCGCATGGTTTCGTTATTTTTGGTGGTCAAGAGAGAGTCGTTCGTTTTTCGTAATTCTCTCAAAATCTCCTCGCTATTTTTTAAGGTATTTTGAACCTTATTAGCATCATTATTGAGCGCGCGAAAGAAACGCTTGAACTCTTCTCCGAAAAAATTCCTGGCCGGGGCCTCGAAGCTCCCCAAGATGTCTTTATGGGGGAAAGTGTCGCGATGGAAATCAATCAGATCGCGATTGATCTGGGAAAGCACTTCCACCATCTTTCTTTCTTTGCCTTCGAAAATATTATTTTCGGCCTTGTTGATCTTTTCGTTTATTAGATCTAATTGATAATCAAGCGACCCGTACAGCTCTTTCAAGATAGCGTAAAATATGGCGCCGGCGTCTCTAGCGCTTTCTTTGAATTTCTTTTCAAATTCATGCAGAGCGTAGACCGTGTCGTAATGGACAGTAATGAGGAGGTTTTTGCCCACGATAAAATCTATCTCCTGCGAGTTCTTTTTTGACTTGGATTTCCCAGTTCGATTAGAAGGAAATCGAAGTACGAGATAGGCGTATTCATTGAAGAGATCTATTTTGGCTCTAAAACTCGGGCTTAGTAGTTCATTGGCCACCAAGGTGTCGATATCCCACTCCTTTACTAGGTTGATAATCTCTTCCTTGGTGGGCGACCCGAGATCGATCCAGGTCGCCTCTCCATATTTATGACTTACGATCATGTAAAAATTATATCTTCTCCTTCATTTGACCACAAGGGGACAGTTTGCGATAATGATGCGATATGAATAGCGCCTCGGAGAAATGGATTACCGTTTTGGTTACTTTTTTTCTTATCGCTCTTTCTTTTGGGGGAGGTTACTATGTTGGTTTTGAAAATAAACCGGCAATTGAAGAGGCGACTACGCTTTCGAATAAGGAGAATGGAAAGCCGCCCCTGACCGATTTTTCCCTTTTCTGGGAGGCCTGGAATACCATTAACAATAAATTTGTACCGGGGGGGGCAAGGGCTACCACAACAGACATTAAACTGGTGACGGATGATGAGAAAGTTTGGGGAGCTATTGGGGGACTGGCCCGTTCCTTGAACGATCCATACACGGTCTTTTTACCCCCTGAGCAAAGTAAGATATTTGAAAGTGATATAAGCGGTAACTTCGAAGGGGTGGGGATGGAGATCGGTATTCGAGACAACATCTTGACCGTGGTAGCGCCTCTCAAGGATTCTCCCGCGGAGAAAGCCGGGGTCAAGTCCGGGGATAAAATTTTAAAAATCGATGGTGAGCCGTCGGCGGAGCTTGCGGTAGACCAAGCCGTCAAGAAGATTAGGGGAGCGAAAGACAGTCAGGTCACCCTGACCATAATGAGAAACGGCGATAAGGATTTTAAGGAGATAAAAATAACTAGAGGAATTATAAACATTCCCACCATTGATACCGAGATAAAGCCCAGAGATTTCGCTAAGGGCGAGAATCCGGATAAAAATGGAGATGGCGTTAGAGACGATGGGGTACAAGTGGTGCGTCTTTATAATTTCGGCGCTACATCACCTAGTCAATTCAAGGAGACTTTGAGGAAATTTACCCAGCTCGGTTCCAATAAGTTACTGCTCGATCTAAGAGGTAATCCGGGCGGATATCTGGAGGCAGCTGTGGATATGGCTAGCTGGTTTTTGCCGTCCGAGACTCCCATTGTCATAGAAAAAGGTAGGGGAGTGGATGAGAAAGTGTATCGCAGCAAGGGGTATAATATTTTCAATAAAAACTTAAAGATGGTCGTACTGGTGGACAAGGGAAGCGCCTCGGCCTCAGAGATATTGGCTGGCGCTCTTTCGGAATATGGAATAGCCACCCTAGTGGGTGAGAAAACTTTCGGTAAGGGTTCGGTTCAGGAGCTAGTGCGCTTGGGCAAGGATAGCTCGCTTAAAGTGACCATCGCCCGCTGGTACACCCCCAAGGGCAGATCTATATCTGAAAATGGCCTACTGCCCGATGTGCTGGTTCCTATCACCAAAGAAGAGGCCGAAAAGGGCATAGACTCTCAATTACTCAAGGCTATTGAAATATTAAACAAATAGTGTAGTTTAAAATGATGCAAGTGATACTGTTGCAAGACATTGCCAAGCTGGGTAGACGTTACGATACGAGGAGCGTGGCGGCCGGCTATGCTAGGAATTACCTCATCCTGCGGGGCCTGGCTTTACTGGCGACTGATAAGAGCCTCAAAGAGGTTGAGCGTCTCAAGTCGCTTGAGACAAAAAAGAGGAAGGAAGATGAGCAGATTTTACTAAAAGACTTGGAGGCGCTCGGAGATTTTGAATTTACCGTCAAGCAAAAGGCTAACGATGAGGGACATCTTTTCGGGGCCGTTCGTCCGAGCGATGTCGTAGAACTTTTTAAGTTAAAAAAGATCAATCTGCTTGAGGAGAATATCTTGCTTAAATCTCCAATCAAGCAGATAGGTTCGCATGAAATACCCGTGTCAGTAGGTGAGAGAGAGTTTAAGTTTAAACTGAAGGTTGAGGCTGACTAGTCTTAGACTAAGCTTACCACTTTTTTAATGACGCGCCTTCCGTCGAAGCGGATTTTTCGGTTCCGAGAGAATCTCGCGACGCCATTTTTTAAGGCGAAGAGCGTATGATCTTTACCGATCCCGACATTCTTGCCGGGCAGGATGACGGTGCCGCGCTGACGCACCAAGACAAACCCGTGACCAGCTTTCTCTCCGTCATGGATCTTTGTTCCAAGATATTTAGGATTGGAGTCTCTTAGGTTTTTAGCTGTACCTCCAGCTTTACGATGGGCCATGTTTCAAATTTAAAATGCAAAATGCAAAATATGTTATAATATGAGTCATGCTAACAGACATGTTTAAAAAGATCAAGGGGTGGGAAGAGGAGTATCAAAATGAGATCTGTATCGCTCTGGCCATAATTCTTGTGGGTGCTGCCGGTTTTGGATTGGGACGACTTTCTAAAATCGTCAAAGGCAAAGGGCCCTTGGAAGCGAAGCTTCCAAGTTTGTATTCGGAAGCGAACCCACCAAGCCTTCCAAGCACGGGCGACTTGGACGCTCCGCACCCAAGTACAGGTAAAACTTTAGTGGGATCGAAAAATGGCGCCAAGTACCATTTTCCGTGGTGTCCCGGGGCTCTCAGAATCAGTGAAAAAAACAAGGTGTGGTTTGCGAGCAAGGAGGCGGCGGAGGCGGCCGGTTATACTAAAGCCGGGAACTGCGCCGGGTTGTGAGAGAGAAGTTTTTGCGTGTATAATGATATCTATGAATATTTTAGAAGTGGGGGAGTTGAGCGTGGCTTTCGACAAGAAGATAATCCTCGATAGAATTAGTTTTGAAGTTGAGGAGAGAAAGACCGTGGTGATTATCGGCGCAAACGGCTCCGGCAAGACTTTGCTCCTTAAAACTCTTATGGGATTTCTCAAACCTTTATCCGGCACCTATGCTTGGAAAGAGGGGATTAAGATAGGATATGTTCCACAGAAGCTAACTATCGAAAAGAAGTTACCACTGACCGTTAACGATTTTGTCAAGTTGAGGACGAAAAATATATCTTCTCGCAAGATAAGCCAAAGCCTAGAAGATGTCGGATTAAATAAAGAGTTAGGGGACAGCTCCTTGGGCAAGCTTTCAGGGGGACAGTTCCAGAGAGCGCTCATAGCTTGGGCCATAGTGGACGATCCTGATGTGCTGATCTTCGACGAACCGACCGAAAGTATCGATCCGACCGGCCAAGAAGCCATCTATGAACTGATCGATAAGTTAAAAAAGAAAAAAGGCATTGGAGTGTTCATTGTGTCTCACGATCTCGATATATTAGAAAAGTACGCTGACAAGGTGTTGTGTTTGGCAGATGCACGTCTTGCTTGCTACGCCTCTCCGCGCGATATCAAGGATAAAATACCTAAGGTTTATCACCACTGAAATGACTATTTCATTTTTGACTTTGCTTGCCGGTATTTTGACAGCCATCGCGGGCGCCACCGTGGGCAATTTTTTGCTCATGCGCAAGATGGTGTTAGTATCCGACTCTATGCCCCATATCGCTCTTCCCGGCATAGCTTTGGGCATACTTTATAAATTTAATCCTCTCCTTGGGGCCATACTGTTCTTGGTGGCGGCCGTATTTGTCATCTGGCTTTTGCAATCCCGCACCTTTTTATCCACCGAGTCGATAGTGGGCGTCTTGTTTGTCTCAAGCTTGGCGCTCGGGGCGCTTCTGATACCCGAGGAAGAGCTTCTGGAGGCGTTTTTTGGCAGTATCACAAATATCAGTCAGACCCAAGCCGTCGCCCAGATCATCACGGCCTTCTCGGTCATCGCCAGTTTAGTTTACTATTTTCGTCCCTTAGCGCTCTCGTCTTTGGCCCCAGAGCTGGCCTCGTCGCTTAAAATAGACACACGTTTTGTGGAGCTTTATTTTTTGATCCTTATCGCTTTGGTGGTGGCTATCGGCATCAATTTCGTGGGCGTGCTACTCATGAGTTCGCTTCTCATTATCCCTGCCGTATCAGCTCGTAATCTGACCTATCGCTTAAATGATTTTTTTATTACCAGCGCCTTGATCGGCGTCATATCACTGCTCGGGGGACTTTTCTTGGCAGATTATTTTAAAATCTCCCCGGGGGTTATAATTGTCCTGACGGCTGCTTTTATATTTGTTCTTAGTTTGTTTCTCGGGGCATATATAGTAAAAGAAAGATAGGATATGTCGCACAATGTATATTTTGCGACATACACGCTTCCCTCTTATAAATACAGCAGGGGATTTAGATAGCTTGAGAAGGCGGCCAGCGGCAGACGATATGTGCGACAGCCTGGTACTTTGCTTCTGATCTCCCCTACAGTCACTCCTTGAGAAGCAAAAACTCCCAGATGAAGGTGCGGTCCAGTTGAATAGCCGGTCGAGCCCGTGTAGCCGATATTGTCTCCCATACTCACTTCTTGGCCTTTACTGACTTTGATTAGAGAAAGATGGGCGTATAGAGTCGTAAGGCCGTTTCTGTGCTCGATTAGTATCCACTTGCCATAAGAAGCGCCGTCGCAGTCCAGATCTGTGTCGCCCGTGCCGCGCACTATGCCGCCGGCTGACGCTTTTACGGGAGTTCCGATAGAAGCTCTGAGATCGATGCCGTTATGCCCTTTGCCTCCGTACAATCCCCGTCCTACAGCCTTGGCTAAGGCGGTCTCCCCGAAATATTGGGTGATGATGATATTGTCTAGGGGCCAGGCCAGAATCCCTTTGCCCGGTGAGGGTAGCTTGCTCGGGTCGATCTCTATTTTCAGCTCCGCTTCAAACTGCAGCAGTTCCCTATCGACCGCGTTTTTTTTAGCGATTTTTTCAGCCAACAATTTTTTAAATCCCGACTCTTTATTTTTAGTCTCTCTCAAAATTTTATTTTGATAAACGCGGTTAATATCAGCCAGTTTTTTTTGATCGGCCAGGTTTGACTTCAAGTTCAATAATTTCGTTCGTTCGATCTCTTTAGCGCTCTTGTCCGTTTCCAACCCCTTCTTGAGCTTTTTGATTTCAATCACTCTGTTTTTAACCCCCTTCTGGAGGTTTTCCAACTGCTCCAACTTATTCCAGAATCCTCCAAAATCTTCTTGGGAAAGGAGAATTTCCACGACGCTATTCCCTTCTTCGAGACTGATGAGTCTGACGATCTCGGCCATTCCCAGATGGTTGTTTTTGATTTCTTCGGAACGTTTGTCTATATCAAGATCAAGTCTCTCGATATTAAGATTGGTTATTGAAATCTTCTGCTCGGTGACTTTTATGTTGGATGATAATTTCCTGCGGGTGATATCCAGCTCTTTGATGGTGCCCGCCAGACTTTTAGACTGATCGCCGATAATTTTCAATTTGTCATCCAGCTCTTTAATCTCTTTTTCCAGCTCCTTTATCTGTGAACCGCGGGCGGAGATGTTTTCCTTTAGCTCCTCGATACGGGACGCGTGAGTCGTCGTCACTGCGCCCAAAAAGAAGATCAGAAATGAACTGCTAATTATCGAGAGATATCGCATGTTTCAGTCGCCTTAATGACTCGTCCTTGCCGAGGATTCCGGCTACTGTAAATGGATCAGGGGATTTAGCAAGACCGGTCAACGCCACGCGCATGGGCCAGAGGACTTCTCCCCTTCCCTTTTCTGTCGCGAAATCCCAGACACGCTCTTTAACGCTAGCGCTCGAAAAATCGTCACTGTCGACATTTTGCAGTAATTCAATTATCTCAGGCAGATGTTTCGTATTTTTAAGAAGCTCTTTCTTATACTCTGGCTGTTTGAAAAAGTAGTCGAGTTCCCCCTTTTCAATCATGGTCTTTAAGTCCCCTATCTTTGCCATGCGATCTAGCAGAATGGGCCATATTTTTCGCAACATATTTTTATCTTGCGGCAATATCTTTTCTATTTTTGCTAAAAAAATCTCTAAGGGCATTTTTTTTAAATATTCTCGATTAATCCAGTCTAATTTTTCAATATTAAAAATAGCCCCGCTTTTCTGCACTTTTTCGAGCCTAAACTGCGCGATCAGTTGATCCTTCGTGATAATCTCCTCGTTGCCAGAAGGATGCCAGCCCATTAAGGCCAGAAAATTGATCATGGCGTCCGGTTCGTACCCCATCTCTTTATATTCGAGCAAAGAGACCGCGCCGTGGCGCTTTGAGAGCTTGGAACGATCTGCCGCTAAGATAAAAGGCAAGTGGGCATATACAGGCCTTTTAGCCCCGATAGCCTCCTCGATCAAGATCTGCCTAGGCGTATTGTATATGCCGTCCTCTCCTCTTATGATATGCGTGACGCCCATCTCGTGGTCGTCCACTACCACTGCTAAGTGGTAAAGCGCATCATGGGCGTCTCTTGCGATTACGAAATCCCCCAATTCAGTAGTATCGACTGTTACTTTGCCTCTAATGAGATCGTCAAAAGACACCTCCACATTAGGATTCTTAAAGCGAATGATTCCATTTTCTGCTTGATAAGCTTTTTTATTTTCGATTAAATCTTGGATGTATTTGGAGTAGATATCGTTTCTTTCCGATTGGCGGTATATCTCATCAAACTGGATGGAGAGCCATGCTAAGCCATCCAGTATGTCCTTTTCATACTCCTTCTTTGATCTTTCTCTATCCGTGTCTTCTATGCGCAATATCAATTTGCCGTTGGTTTGTTTAGTGAAAAGATAATTAAATAAAGCCGTGCGTGCTCCGCCGAGATGGAGTACGCCTGTTGGCGAAGGCGCGAAGCGCGTTACGACTTGAGATCTATCAGGCGATTTCATGTTTTAGAGCTATATTAATGATTTCTCGGGCAATCTTTTTGGCCGCCTCTGGCTTGGCGAAGGCTTTAGCTTTCCTGCGCATCTCTTCTTGCATCTCTTTATTTTCCATTAGACGCTCAATTTCTGAAAAAAGAATGTGGGGCGCGAGATTATTTTCTTCAAGCACTTGGGCCGCGCCGGTTCTGGCGTAGGCGAAAGCGTTCTTTCTTTGATGGTCTTCGCTTGAGCTCGCGAGCGGCACCAATATAGATGGTACACCCCACTGGGCGATTTCAAATATAGTGGAGCCGGCTCGCGAGATCACGAGAGTGCTAATGCCGGCTGACATGCGAAGGGCCGCTTCGTTCAAGAGATCGTAACATTTATAACGATCTTTTTCGGGCACTTTATTTAAGATGACTTGGGAGCGATCTTTCACATCTTCAAAATTATTTTTGCCCGTCTGATGGATAATTTGATATTTTTGCACCAATTGCGGCAGGATCTCAAGCACTATGTCATTTATATTTTGGGACCCTTGGGAGCCGCCCAGAATGAGGATGAGCGGCAAATCGGCGCTTAGTTTTAAATACTCCTTGGCGCCGAAGCTGATAGTAGAGAGCAACGCCTTGCGAATGGGTACACCTGTCACCGCCACCTTTTCTTGGGGGAAATATTTGGCCGCTTCAGCGAATGAAATAGCCACCCTTATAGCGAATTTGCTAGCCCATATGTTTGTTCTGCCGGGGACCGAGTCTGATTCGTGAATAACGACTGGAATAGCCAGAAGCCGGGCGGCCACGATGGTAGGAAAACTGGCATACCCCCCTTTGCTGAAGATGACATCCGGATAGAGGCGATACACTTTCCATATCGCTCGCAATACTC
This sequence comes from uncultured Candidatus Saccharibacteria bacterium, assembly GCA_964373585.1. GTDB lineage: Bacteria > Patescibacteriota > Minisyncoccia > Phycocordibacterales > JBBUBG01 > CAYJVD01. The sequence goes on along the minus strand of CAYJVD010000002.1, from coordinate 11,424 downwards.
CGAATAGTACCTTGAATAGGTCGAATAAATTCCAGATCGAGAAATAGCGCCTTAGTTTTCCGGCTTCCACTTTTTCGAAACTTATTCCATTCTCAAAAAGAAGACGTTTGTCGAAAGGGTCATTGGAAAAATAATAAAGATTCACGCCGATCAATTTCTCTTGATCTATGAGTCTATTTAACTCTTCCGCTACCGCGATAATAGGATAAAAATGCCCTCCGCTTCCTCCGCCCGTAAAGACTATTTTCATCTGTCAATTATACCCCACTTTCCTTGGGTCGCAAATCAGGTGTGGCGGGAGATGTTTAGGATAATGCCTGTTTCGATCAAGGCGAAAAGGAGGGCGGTGCCGCCGTGGCTCATGAAGAGAAGGGGTACGCCTGTAAGAGGGATCAGACCCAAAATGGCCGCGATATTGATGAAGGATTGGCTAACGATCAAGATCGTCAGACCGAGGGCTACTAACCGTCCGAAATTATCCGGCGCGCGCGCTGAAATAGACAACCCCCTCATGCCAAAGATAAGAAAAAGTAGGACGATTATCGAACTGCCGATAAATCCAAACTCCTCTCCGACTACGGCAAAGATGGAGTCTCCGGCCGGTTCGGGTAAAAAATTAAATTTCTGAACTGATTGGCCGAACCCTCTCCCAAAAGTTTTTCCCGAACCCACGGCGATGAGCGCCTGTTGGATCTGATAGGATGAGCCCAATCTATCATGAGAGGGGTTTACAAAAGTGGTGATTCTATCCCTGACATAAGGACGGCTGTACGCGAGATACGCAAGTCCCGCAAAGGCGATCAGAAAAATCAAAAAAAATTGCTTCCAGCTTCCTCCTCCAGTCAAGTAAATAGCTATGCCGGTTATCAAAAAGACGGCAAAAGTGCCTGTATCCGGCTGCATGAGAAGCGGTACCGCTACAAGCCCGATGATTATGATAAAAGGCAAGAAACCTCCAGTAAATGAGCCGCTTCTGTATCGTTTGCGTGAAAATACGGCGGCCAAAAGAAAAACGAACGATAATTTAAGTAGTTCGGCCGGTTGGAAAGAGTAATCTTTGATGGCTATCCAGCGTTTGGCGCCACCACCCTCGATGCCGTAGCCGGGAACAAAAACCAGAGCGACGATGGAGAGCGACAGCAAGAAAAGTATGGGAGCCAATTTTTTCCAGATCAGATACGGTATACGACTAAAAATATAAAGCCCCACGAGTCCTCCCAGAAAGCCGACCAGGAACTGTTTGGTGGTTATCAGTTCGAATCGATTTGTGTCTCTGACCAAAAGTCCCAGAGAAGCCGAGAAAAAGATAAGCAAGCCTAAAATTGAAAGGCTGATGACCGTCAGTAATAACCCTTTATCCATTGATCTTGCCTGCATTTTATTTTCCGATCAAGGCCACCACCATCCCCACGATCGCCGAGATGACACTGATAACCCAAAATCGCATGGTCACTTTATATGAAGGCCAGCCGATAGCTTCCAAATGGTGGTGGATAGGCGCTACCAGAAAGACTTTTTTCCCGCGGAATTTTTTGGAAAGAAGCTGAATAATGACTGAACCGGAGGCTACAAAAAGCGGCAAGGCGATAATCGGCAGAACAATTACGGAGTCCGTCAAAAAGGCCACGACTGTGAGGGTGGTGGTCAGACCCAGGATGCCTGTTTCAGACATGTAGAATCGAGCGGGAGGAATGTTAAACCAAAGAAAAGCTAAAATGCTTCCCACGATAACTGCGCAAAAAGCGGCCAAGTCGATCTGGTCCTGAAAAAAAGCGATACCGGCGTAAGCGGCGAATATTGAAGCCATAATGCCGCCCGCTAAACCGTCGATGCCATCTATGACGCCACCGGAAAAAAGGGCCAGCATGGTGAGCATAAAAACAGGGTAAAAAAATACGCCTAAATCGATACTATTCATGAACGGGATAGCGATGCTTGAGACTTCGAGCTTGACATAAAACCACCACGCCCCGATCAAACCAAGCGTCAGGACTATTAAAATTCTCATATAAAGAGGCATGCCGCCGGCCACATAGCCACCCTTGCCTGATACGGCCAGGAAATCGTCAATCAGTCCGACTAACGATCCGGCCATCAGGGTAAAAAGAGGAAGCCACGTCTGTCCCCTGCTTAGGAAATTTAATTTATGAGCGGTGAGCGATTCCGGAAAAAGGTAAACTAAGCTCGCAAAAATCAGAGTAGTCAAGAGAGTGCATGTCCAGATAATCACCCCTCCCATGCGAGGCACAGTGGTTTCTTTATCTTTATGAAGTGCGTTGAAGATCGGAGTGGTCCCTCCTCCCAAGGCTTCATTTCTGGCTTTTTTCTTCCACATCTTATACTCGTACAGATAATGACCTAAAATGGGAGCGATTAAAATGCCCAAAAAGAAGGCGATAGTGCTGGGAACGAAAACTTTGAAAACATTAATTATCATAATAATTTCTGGCGGCCTCCACCAACTTTTGCATGTCTCGAAATCGGCCGTCGAGCGATGAGCCTAAAACCGTCAGAATAATCGGTCTCAAAGGGCCGATTTCGAAAGCTACCACCAGATTACCACCCGCGAGATCCGTATAACCGGTTTTAGAAGCTAAGGCGCCAGAAAGAGATGCGATGCTGGGATTAGTATTTCTTACTTTATGTTCGATATTATCTAGAGAGTAAAAACTGGTGTCACTCTTGCGCGTCATCTCCACTATTTCCGGTCTGTATTTCAATATATAGGCTAAAAGTTTGGTGATGTCTATGGCGCTCGAACGCGCCCCGCTTGCCGTTTCATCTAAATCAAGACCGGTCGCATTGCTAAAGGTAGTCTGATCGAGACCCAGCTTTTTAGCTTTCTCGTTCATCGAGTAGACGAAGGGTGTATCCTTGAAGCCTAAAGCCAGGGCCGCCGCCGCGTCGTTTGAGGATGCCATAAGGGCGAAGTCGCTAAGAGATCGGACGGTCCATCTTTCACCTGATTTCAGGCCGTTGTCTCCTTCTTCCGAAATGGCATCACTCGAGACTAAAACCTCTTCACCTCCCCTCTCCCCTTCTTTATCTGCCACAAGGGCTGTCATGAGCTTTGCGAGAGAGGCGAGCGGCAGAGCTTCTTTGGGATTTTTAGAATAGAGAAATTTATTTTGAGCCAGATCGAAAACGACGGCTGATCTGGCTTCAATCAGAAGATCGTCGAAGGCTTTCTGATTACCGAAAGTTTTCTGTGCGCCTACGGCCAGTTTGGTTTCTGATTCAGAATAGCCTATCAGAAGGAAACCGCTTACCAAAACGTAAGTGAATAGATAAAGCCAGATGATGTTATTATTTGAAAGCTTCATTCAAAGTGACATAGTTTGGTAATTCAAAATTTCTGGTGACCCCTAAATTGGCTAAGAGTTCAAGCGTCGGTTTGTATAGACAGACGCCTCTCTTTTCTTTGTCTTCGATTTTTTCGACAAGGCCGCGCGTCATTAGTTGACGCAAAGTGAAGTATGAATTCACGCCGCGCAGATAGTCTATATCGGTTTTAGAGACTGGCCCCCGATAAAGTATAACAGTTAATGTCTCTAGAGCCGCCCTGCTCGGCTCTTCGTACTCCTTCTCCTTCCTATCCAAGCTCTCAATGAGATCGGTCAGGGCTGGATCGGTTCCCAAGGCCACCTCGTTTTCAGTCACTACCAGCTTTAGACCTCTACCCTCTAGGCGTTCCTCGAGCTCTTTTAGGCCAGCTTTGATCCCCTCGGCGTCTATTTTGAGAGTCTTGGATAGATAGTCGAGGCTCACCGGCTCGCCTCTATAAAATAGTATGGCCTCAATAATAGCGGGGAGTTTCATATTGATTAGTTCTTATATATATGTCGTCAAAATTATTGTTCTGCTCGAGTCGGATAGCGCCCTGTCTTGATAATTCTAGCATAGCCAGAAAAGATAAGATTATCTCCACTTTTTCAATCTTCCCCTTAGTAAACTCCTTGAAACTGGTCAAGAGCGTGGTTTGAATCCTTTGGCTTAATTTTTGCATTATAGTTTCAAGCGATATGGTCCTTGAGACGCGAGTTATCTCGAGACTTTCATCTTTGGGGAGATTAGACACAAGTTTTTGAAAGGCGTCCGCCATTTGGGCCGCACTTATTTTGTATGGGGAAAAACGAGACACAATCTTTCTCTGCGGCCAGAAGATTTTTTTGCCTGAAAACAGTTCTTTCAACTTGAAAGCCGTGTCTCTGATTTTCTGATAAACGGCCAGTCTCCCTTGAAGCTCTTCCATGTCGACTTTTTCTTCTGGCAGAATATTCAGTTTTGGTAAAAGATTGGCAGATTTGATCAAGATGATGGTGGTGGCGGTCACTAAGAAATTAGCGATCTCCCCCATCGGTAACTCTCTGTTTTCTTTTAGATAATCCACGTACTCATCTGCCACGGAGGCCATGGACACCTCCGAGACATGCATTTTCTTCTTCTCAATCAAACTAAGCAAAAGATCAAGCGGTCCTTCAAATTGAGAAACTTTTATTTTGAAACCTGTTTCCATAAGCCGAGCTCTTTTAGTTGACGATCTT
>CAYJVD010000002.1:0-6870 GCA_964373585.1 uncultured Candidatus Saccharibacteria bacterium | reverse complement strand
CATGCCGACGCCATCAAGCCCTCTGATCGGGTACTTTTAGTTGACGATCTTCTATGGCCGCTGGGGCTTGCATCATCAAATCCCTTCCCTCACCCGTCTTGGGGAAGGCGATTACTTCGCGGATGTTTGGTTCATTGAGTAAGATAGAGACCAGACGATCAAGTCCCCAAGCGATGCCGCCGTGGGGCGGAGTGCCGTATGAAAGAGCCTCCAGCATGTGACCAAAATTTTCCTGGATAGATTCTTTTGCGTAGCCGATGATTTCAAAAACCTTTTCAAGCGCTTGCGCCTTATGATTGCGAAGACTGCCGCCGGCGATTTCGAAACCGTTTAAGACGATGTCGTATTGAGAGGTAATAATATTTTCTATATTCTCTTTTTTCATGAGCCATTCTTCGTGCTCCGCAATCGGTCTAGAAAAAGGGTTGTGAGTAAAAGTGTAGCCGCCTTCTTCGGCGCGCGCAAAGAAGGGAAAATTCTCTACCCAGACAAAAGCCAGCAGATCCGGATCGTCCTTGCTCGCCCTCAAGTCGGGTCTATCAGTCCCGTATTTCTCTAACGCTGTCTTATAATCCATGCGAGGAAAAGGGGTGGTGGCTATCTTTTTCTCTGGAAATAAAGAGGTTATGATTCGTAGCAAGAGCTCTTCTGTCAAGCGCATGACGTCCTCTTTTTCCACGAACGACATCTCTAGATCAAGTTGAGTGAACTCCGGCTGTCTATCTCCGCGGGTATCCTCGTCCCGAAAACAACGAGCAATTTGAAAATATTTCTCAAAACCAGCCGTCATCAGGAGCTGTTTATACTGCTGGGGCGATTGAGGCAGAGCGTAAAAAGTGCCCGGGTAAAGTCGTGATGACACTACATAGTCGCGAGCGCCTTCGGGGGTGGATTTAGTCAGTATGGGAGTCTCAATCTCAAGAAACCCCTCTTGATCCAGGAACTGTCTTGCTAATTTTATAATCTCGTATCTTGTCCGAATATTTTTTTGTAAACGCTCGCGGCGCAGATCGAGATAGCGGTATTTCAGGCGATGTTCTTCCCTGATTTCGTAACCTTCTTTTGAAATATCGATGGGTATGGCAACGCATTCATTAAGTACCCTTATGTCACTTGCTTCTATCTCGATAGAACCGTTTTGGCTTTTTTCGTTTACCATCTTCTCCGGTCTTTTCTTGACTGCCCCGCTAATTTCGAGCACCCATTCCGGCCGGACCTCTTTAAGATTATCACCGCCAACCACCTGTACTTTTCCACTTCTGTCCCGCATATCAAGGAACACCAGCTTTCCGTGGTCGCGCCTGATATCTACCCAGCCCGAGATGGTCACATCCTGACCTGTCTTATTATTCAAATCTTTAATTAAGGTACGTTCCATTTTAAGAATAGTTAAGTTGCATAGCCTTTTTGACCTCGCGCACAGTTTCGGAAGCCACCTTGCGGGCCTCAATCTCCCCCTCTTTCAGTATCCCCAAAACCTTATCCAAATTGTTGGCTAAATATTCTCTTTTTTCCCGAATGGGGGTTAAGAAACTATCCAACACTAAAGAGAGCCTTTTTTTTATCTCGATATCCCCTACTCCGCCTTTTTGATACGCTTCTTTAATCTCTGAAAGCTTGGTCTGATCAGGATCAAAAAAACTTAAAAATTCAAAGACGGTGTTGCCCTCAATCTTACCCGGATCGCTCGCGTGGATATGCCCCGGGTCGGTGTACATGCTCATGACCTTCCTTTCCACCTCGTCTTTGCTATCTGAAAGAAATATGGCGTTGCCGAGCGATTTGCTCATCTTGGATTTACCGTCCGTGCCGGAAAGGCGCGGAGAGGCTGAAAGGATTGGAGTAACTTCAGAAAAAGTGTTGCCGTAAAGCGCATTAAATTTATGAGCTATCTCGTTTGCTTGTTCAATCATAGGCAGTTGGTCGGCTCCCACCGGCACCAGATCTGTCTTGAAAGCCAAGATATCAGCTGCCTGATTGATGGGGTGGATGAGAAATCCGAGTGGCACATTTGATCCGTACCCTTTCTCTTTCAGTTCCTCCTTAATGGTCGGGTTGCGCTCGGCTCTGGCTAGGGAGACAAGATTCAAAAAATAGATAGTAAGTTCGGCGATTTCCGGGACGCTCGATTGCACAAAGATGGTGGTCTTGGCGGGGTCAATTCCGACGGCCAGATTATCCAGCACTATCTCTACTACATTTGATCTGACTTTGGATGGATCGCTGGCGTTATGCGTCAGGGCTTGGATATCCGCCACCATGACATACTGTTTGTGTTCATTTTGTAATTTTACCCGGTTCGCCAAAGAGCCGGCATAATGGCCCAAATGCATTTTTCCGGTCGGTCGGTCACCGGTTAGGACTACTTTGTTTATCTGGCTCATTTTTCCATTTTAAATCAAATTCTAGGATAAAGCGAGAGCCCATATCCTTTCCTTTAGACAAGGCGTAGATTTTGCCGCCGTGCGCCTTCATGATCTGGCAAGCCAGATACATTCCGAGACCGGCTCCCGAGGGGTTCAACTTGGTTGCGCCGTCAGCGCGCACAAATTTTAGGAATAGTTTGGCGATGGTCTCTTTGGACATGCCGAGGCCGGTGTCACTTACAGAAAGACAGATTTTATCCTCATCTTGGCGTATATCCATCTCGATACCGCCCTTGGCGGTATATTTCACAGAGTTATCCAAAATATTTAAAATAACTTGACGAATCTTTTCCTTATCGGCTCGGACTATGTATTTTGCGCCTTCATCTTTCGCGAACTGGATGGTCAATCCCTTGGCGCTTATGTTTGGCATAAGCTGGTCTATGGCCGCTTGAGCGAGTTCGCCCACATCCACCTCGCTAAATTCATAGCGCATCCGGCCTTGTTCTACTCTGGAGATATTTAGAAAGTTGTCTATCACGATCACTAAACTTTGACTTGATTTGAAAATTTTATCCACCGCTTCTCTCAAGTTTTCGCTCATGGACCCGAAAGAGCCCTCGAGTATCATAGAGGAGTACCCCTTGATGGCGGTGAGCGGACTGCGCAACTGATGAGTGGCGATGGAGACGAATTCTGATTTTTGGCGATCCACCTCGCGCAGCTTTTCGTTGGCGCTTTCAAGTTTTTTTGCCAGCTGTTCGATTTTCAGCCGGTTTTTAATCTCTTTGGTTACGCTCTTTATCAAGAGGACGCTGAAAATAGCGGCGGCCGAGAGGACAATTATATTTACGATAGCGTCTGAAAGATCCGCAGATAGGAGGGTTCGCACGAGCAGGAAAAAACACAAAAAGGCGGTCAGCAATTCAGTAGCTATGATCTTGGCGTTGAACAGATGGTGCTTGCTCATGGCGTAGGCTATAGATACGACCATGCATAGAGTAAACACAGGGCCGAGCCAAATATTTTGGTAATTGCCTAGGGCGGGTAAAAGGAGATTGAAATACATGCCTAATACGTAGGCAATGGCAGTGCCTACCAAAATAAATCTAAGCTGAAGTTTTTCCGTAAGATCCGTCGAGTTTCTGTAGGAAATTATGAGATTAAAATAGGCCCAGAGGATGTACGATATAAAATAGAGGCTGTAATAGAGATAATGATTTAGATCGAGGATGACATCCTTGCCTGATAGTGTGAAAAAAACTTTCTTCACGATATACGTTTTGTCGAGAATGAAGAGAATAATCAGCAGAAAAAAGGGTCCGAAAGAAAGAGCCATCTCTCGCTTACCCCAATTTACTCGGGGAAAGATTTTTGAGAAAATCAAAAACAAGGCTGGAATAGCAGCCGCCGCCAGATAGTAAAAATTGGCAACGAGAAGGCTGTATTCCAGATCGTGCGAGAGATAGAAAAAGCCTAGACCCACTGACCAAAGGGAAATGGCCAAAAGAAAAAGAGAGTAGATCAGTTTGGCCACGGTTTCCACACTAATTAAAACAAATAGAGAAAGAAAGGCGTTAACCACGGCGATGATGAAAAGGACTACGACTGGCAAGTTTTGCATAAACTATTTTCGCGCTATTAAAATGAAATGGATCATGTTTGGTTCAAAGATAATTTCCAGATTTTCTGGCTGGAAACCAGAAGCTAAGGCTAGATTAATCAACTGTTCCGGTCTGCGATAGATCATCTTCCACCCGACGAGATTAGTGACGAAAGGTCTTTCGGGATTATCTGCGATATTTGCCGTAATGAGTACTCCGCTCGTCGCCAGCTTCTGGTAGATGAGAGAGAGCAGTTCTTTTATCTTAGCATCTTGGAAATAGTCGAGTAGCCCGACCATCTCGATTATATCTAAATTCTCTTCAGGTTCATAATAGTTAATAAAATTAGAAGCTGTGTCGTTTAAAAAACGAAAACGAAAATTGGCATCTCCTTGTTTAGAAAGCAGTAGCTTGCTATGTTCGAGGGCCTTTGGATTTTTGTCTAAAAAGGAGATCCGGATCGGATTTATATTCGGTTGTAAGAAGGGGAGACTTTCGATAATAGCCCGAGCCGAACCCGAGGCGATGCTTAAGATAGATGTGGCAGAACCTTTGTTGGCAAAAAAAAGAAACTTTTTTTTGACCAGAATAAGACGATTGTAGATAGCCAGCGCGTTTTCAGTCCCAAACCAGACTTGGCGGACAATTCTGGAAAAAAAATTTTCTCTCGATCCATGAGTTCCCTTTTTGTAAAGCACTTCAAGAGCCTCGTGGGTAGTGGCCTTGTCTATTACTTCTGCTGCTTGCTTGTGAGATCGACGCACGAGGAATCTATACTTTTCGGGGACGTGATTTAGGATAGGCCTTAGAATTGAATTCAATACTTTGCGTGGAAAACTTGTATAATGATACTCCCCTTCTTGTTTATTCTCAATTCTGATTGCTACACCTTTATAAAATGTCATTTAGCGTAAAGCTCTTCCACTGCGCTTTTGACCTGCTCTGTTATTTTGAAAGGCGCGCTGTTTTTATCGAATGTGAGGCTTTTGCCAAAACGCACAAGGCAACTCTTTCTCCAGCCATAGCCTTTGAATTTTATGCTTGCAGGGAAGATGGGAGCTCCGGTGGAAAGGTGCAGTAGAGCTACCCCCTCCTTAAAAGGCCCAACATTTTCTTCTTGGCGCATCTTGCCTTCGGGGAAGATTAAAACGCTCGCCTTATTTTCAAGCGCCTCCATAAATGGCCTTAATTTGTCCTCTCTTTCTTTTAAATGAGGCAGACTGACGACCCCGTACGCTCCATATACCAGATTGATGATTCCCATCTTACCGATGAGATTGAGACCACTGCTCGCGAAATGTTTTGAACCCATGATCGCAACCGGTAAGATGCGCCAAAATGTAGAAAATGGTAAAGCAATACTCACAAGCCACGGGTCAAAAGGGTTTTTGTGATTAGAAATCAGAATAACTGGTCGTCTTAGGACGCGAATAGATTTATCAAACTCAATCTCCATCTTGTAAAAGAGGCGAATAATGGGCCAGACCAAAATGTAGGTCGCAACCCAAACTAGTTTGTAAAAAAAGGTTTTCACCGCACTCTTATGATACAACTTCTTTCTTAAATATGGAATTCTTTTGGTCATAAAACTGTTCGTCGGTCAGCGCGAAGCCGGCGGCTGATTTGTGACCTCCCCCGCCGTATTTTTCGGCCATGGTCGCCACATTGGCGCTGCCATCCGAACGCAAAGAAATTAAAAATTTATCTTTGCGCTTAGACCAGATGATTCCGATCGGAGGCATTTTGCGCACTAAAGCCGCGCCGATAGCTGACGCGTGCATGGGTGAGTTCACCATCAAGGCGCGATACCCCTCGAAAACCACTTCCTCCGCGTTTTCCACTAATTTTTCAATCTGCCTGTCGCTCTCCTTAGATAAGATCAAACCTTCGTTTATATATTTTTCTTTTTCTTTTTCATTTTCAAGATCGGCCGCAATCTTATTCCATTCCATAAAATCGTTCTTTCTCAAATGAATGGCCTTGATAATCTCCTTGGTGAACGGGATCTTGAAACGCCACAGATCGTTATCTTCGATATGCTTAAGCAAGGCGGGTACCGGTTCATCGGGATGAAAGAAGTGCCACGCGAGTACCGCGCCCGAATGATTGATGTCAAAGGAACTTTGAGCGACAAGAGACAAAAGCGGCTCGGCAGAGATGTGATGATCGATCAGAGTGTACGATTTTGTTCTGGCAACTAGAGATTTGGTCTCTTCAATATCAAAAGAAAAATCGACCGAATAGACTATTTTTCCGGCAAGATTGTCGTTTGGTTTGTCGCGCGGATAAAAAGGGATGTAGTCAGCCTCGTCGCCGAATTTCCTCCAGGCCGCCCACGCCGCCCCAAAACCGTCAGGACACTCCGCGTGGTAAACGATAATTACATTTTTTTCCATAGTTACTAACTATTTATTTGTCTTTATCGAGTAGTGATTTCTTTTCTTTAGCTCTCAAAATCGCAGCGTTTTTGGATGTTATCACGCTTTCGCCAGTTTGTTTCTCTATTTCTATTCTTGCCTTCATTGCGGCAGTACCTCCCTTTCGCGCTACTCCTTTGTTCCCCTCCAACCCTTGCGGTCTTTGTTTTTGGGATATTTCTGTCGTTGATGCTTCTGCAAGCATATTTAGCACTAATTCAAGATTGGTCATATTATCTCTTAGATTTTCTTTTTTCAATCCTTTAAATTTTTTATAATCTCTAACACTTCTATCAGCCCAGGCTTTCGTGATCTCATCTGTTAATATCGCGTATTGCAAACCTTCTCTCATGCCTCGTTCTTGCCATTCGTCCGTTAACTCCTTGCGTACTTCAATACTCTTCAATCGTTGATTTATCCATTCTTTCGAATAACCCTTCCGCAAATATGTTTTCATCGCTCTATCAAAAGCGAGTTCTGGAT
>CAYJVD010000001.1:0-20652 GCA_964373585.1 uncultured Candidatus Saccharibacteria bacterium | reverse complement strand
CCCGACGTGCGAAGCAGTCGGGGAGCCGACCCCGCAGGGCGGGCGTCGGCTTTGGTAGAGCTGCTTTCAGTTCTGCGTCCGCCCATAGCTCAGTTGGTAGAGCTGCTCCCTCTTAAGGAGAAGGTCCCAGGTTCGAGTCCTGGTGGGCGGACGCAGAACTGAAACTGTTTCCACCAAAGGCAGATCTACACTTGGGTGAAAGTTGCAGGCAAGCCCTGTCGGGCGGATAAGTTATTTAATACCTAAATCCGGGCAGGTGGCGGAACTGGCATACGCGCTAGCCTTAGAAGCTAGTGCTCGCAAGAGCTTGGAGGTTCAAATCCTCTCCTGCCCATTTTTGATCGGTGCTGAAAACCGAAAAAACCCAAATCGCCCCCCCGGTACTTTTAGGATGCTATAGCGGATAAACGTACCTTTGCGCCTGAATCACCAACGGTACGTTTAGGATGCTATAGCAGATAAAAGGGACGTTTGACAAATATGGAGTGTCTTGTATAATTGGGCAGGTTTCAGGTCGTTGACATAACACAAAGGAGGTGCGCTGTGTGGCAAGGTACTAAGAGAGTAGTGGGGATCTTCTGGGGCAAATCGATTTCAGCCAAATTCCACTACATGGTCTTGTTCAACCTGCTAGCGCTAGTGGCCGGCGTTTCTCTGGTCTGGCTGGCATGCGCATGGTACGCCCCGGCGGAACAGTTCAGTCTCATTTTCTGGAGCGTTTGCCTGCCCGTGGTAGTATTGTCGCTTTCATACTTCGGCAAGTACGGCATCTTCGACATTCCTGTCGGGTCGGTAGGAGTGTGCCTCATATTGAATCAACCTATCAAAGATCCGATCTTTCCGGCTGGTCTCATCTGGACGCTGCCTCCGCCCTTTATGGACATTCTGGCCCTCGATACTCGCCTGCGCATTACCAAACTCGGTTTCGCGGAAAACACGGAGCCAAAGGGCTGGAAAGTGATGTGCAAGGATAACGAAGTGGTAGTGCACGCTTCCATCCCCTGGAAAATCGTGGACGCGTATGAAGTGGCCGTCATGACCACCAAAGTCATTCATGATGGCATTGAAGAGGTAGCCAAAAAGGAGCTGCGCGAGGAAGCCACCAAATATAATGCGGACGAATTCGTAGCCATGAAGGAGGCCCTCTCCGATCAGCTCAAAACTGAAGCAGAAAAAATCTCTCGCACATGGGGCATTCAGATTGAAAATGGCGTCATGGTCACCAAGATGACTTTGCCAGAGGATATCCTCAAGGCAAGGCGCCAAGTAGCTATCGAAAAGGCGGGAAAAAAAGCTCTGAAAACGGAACGAGAGGCTTTGACAAAGGAAGCAGAGCGAGTAAAAACTAAGCTGGATATAGATGGCGATACTGCGGCCCAGATCGTTACCACCCTGATGGGGAAACCGTTTCGACGAGAGCGTGTCTATCATTTAAAGGGTGGGATCAAGGGGTTCGAAAACCTTCGTACTCTGATTACTAACGCTTCCGGTCTTGCTGGCCAAAAGCCTCGCCAAAATAGACCAAATCGAGGAGGTGGAAGACGTGGCACAGGCAACCCCGCAGGCGGCGCCGGCACCCCAGCCGGTGGCGCCCCCAGCGCGCCGTAGGTTTCCGAACAGTTTGGCCATTCTGGTCCTCTCGATTCCGATAGTAGTGGCTCTTTATCTCGGCGGTAGATATCTACTGGCCGATAGCTCCAAGAGTGCAGAAAAATCCCGACCTTTCACCCCCCTCGCCCACCCGAACTGGAAAATCTGTTGGAAGACGATTCGGGAGAGCGACGTGCCGGGAAATCAGCCCAAAAAGAGCGATTGCGACGAATACAAGATTGAAAATGAAGAAGGAAAAACCATCTTTGTTTTTGACAAAGATGGAACCCTCATAAAATTCACCGTCACCTACAATGTTCTCGGCGAGCTAGATTACCGAGGAAGTTGGATATGGGATGTAAATAAAGTCAGCAGAGGTCGTGGGAAGTTCTTCTTCCGCTTCGTGGCCACAAATCTAGCCGTCGGTTGGCTGGAAGACAGCATCGGGGGAATCCACACTCTCGAATTAACTCCAATTTAGGCCATTCAAACCCCGTCCCTCGAACTTACTCGAAACGGGGTTTAATTTTTATAAAATTACCCAAAAAACAGTTAGCACGAAATGGTTTTACAGATTAGATTCAAGATGCCAAACGCTGATACCATGATGAAAAGCCCCACTATGCCGTAAAGTATATAGCCCTTGGCTTTGGTCAGCCGATCTTCACTATCTCCCCCAGCCACAAACTCATACATGCCGTACAGAAAAAAAAGTAGGGCCACAGCAAACATGAATCCGATAAGAGGATTCAGGATGTTAGTCTTGATACTCGAGAGAAGCGCGGATGACATTTAGATCGTTATTTCGCTGATCTTAAATATCTAATTATCTAGTCGGATTATTCGGGTTGTTGTAAGAATTATAAACATCTACTCGTGGTATGTTTGGAATTTTTGCGGCGGGGTCTATCCCAAACGAATCCGCCAATAATCTCACCAATCCCCAGACAGAAACCATTACAAAAAGACCTATTAAACCGTAAAGCATGGTGTTTCGAGCATCCTCCGCCTTTCCCGGATTAAGTATATAGTTAGCCACTCCCCACAAAAAGAAAAGCAGGGCAAACCTGTTCAAAATAGGAATAATCGCATCTAAAACAGCCTTAAATCTTCCTAAAAGATTAAGTACTGGTACATCCCCAACTAATGGCGCTGCCAGCACCAGACTAGGTAGCAAGACACCGCCCGACACCACGCTCCATTTTATAAATTTTATCAACATATTTTTTTATATTTACTTAATTAAATAATATTTTTCTATTTAAATATTGGCGTTGGTGGTTGGGCATTTTCTAATTTAAATGTATTATCAAGCAAATTAACTAAACCCCATACCGACACCATCGCGAATAGGCCGATGAGACCCCAAAAGATCATGTCTCTCCCTTTATCGTCCGGCTTCTGGATATAGCTTATCACCCCCCACAGGAAATAGATAAGCGCCACGCTTATGATCAATGGGACTAGGTAGTCATTGACTAAACTTATAAAAAAATTTAGCACATCTTGTAGGTTCCTCATAACTATTTCTTACCCTTTAATAACTTTACCCACCGTCCCCTCGATCACATCCCTTATGACAAAAGCTCCTAATAAAATGGCCGCGCCGATGACGGTGTAGAAAAACAGCTCTTTGGCTTTCTCTATCTCTCCCGGATTGCCTCTGGCTGTCACAAACTTAAATCCAGAATACATGATCATGATAGCCGCGATAGGCACGCCCACATCTAGGGCTAAGCCGATGAGCGCCTTGATAAAATCGTTGATGTTATGATACTTAAAAAGCGCCTCGATGCCTTTTGGACTACCAGGAGCATCACTTGCCAACACTTGCAAAGGAGCTAACATTACCCCATTTATTATAATCCAGTACAGATTAATTGACCTGTGGATAAACCCCGTTACATTTTTTCTACCCCAACTCCTTACTACACGCTGAAAGTGGCAAAACCGGGAAGAGATAAAATGTAACGGGGTAAACTTTTTCATATCTTTACGGCAAATTTTAGAAGGGTATCGACTATCAGATATGCCGCCAGTATCACGGCAAAGCCAATGGCTGTGTTTGTAAATATAGCCTTAGCCTGATCGCGCCTAGCTGTATTGCCGCCGGCTGTGAGCATTAAGATGCCGGCCGCCATGAAAGAGAGCGCGGCCAGTGGAATTGCCAAATCTTTCATTAAAAACTTCGTAATCTGATAGGCCGTGTCTAAGGCGTCTTTTAAAGTGCACGGTTTTGAAAAATCCTTACACTGTATCAACCCTCTGATATCCGCATACGAAAAATGTAACGGAATGAAAACAGCGGAAACGATTAGCAAGATTACTAAATACTCTTTCATCTATCTAAACAAAGCTTGAATCTGGGACGACGCCTCGGCTATGGCGTCTCTTTCTCTGGCAAGCCCCGTCAAGATAGATTGTATCATCTGCCGGAAGATTTTATAAGTCTCTCTGGGCGCCGGATCGTAAAAGTTGCGAGCTATTAAAGCGGCTTTGTTGTAAACCTCCTGATTGGGGTTTTCAGCGGCTTGGCTCAAAATGGCGCGAGAGGCGGACGGCAGTTTTAATAGCTCTTGGCCTAATGACGCGAACTTGTCGCCACTTAAGATAAAAGCCGTGTTCAAAGCGCTTTCTTTGTAAGGAGAAGATTTCAGGATGGCCAGTCCGGTCATGGCGCCAAAATTAGTTTTGACAGTTTTAGACAGCGCGCTCGGACGAATCTGGGGCAGTAGGGCAACATCAAAATTAAGATGGGGGTTGAGACGCGCGATGGCATCATAGTCGCTCGCCTTGCCTATATACATGGCCAGCGTGCCAGTGGTAAAAAGCTCTTCCGAATTGGCTAAACCGCTATTCCATGAATAGACCGTCTTAGCCGGATTGCCGAATTCGGTGTAAAAACGCATGGCTGACTCGGTAGGCGCTGTGTCGCCTTCCACAGTCCTGCCGAAGTTTGGCACTATTTGATCACCCACCTGCAAAGCAAGCGAAGCGATGATCTCTTTAGCGTGCGAAATATTATCGTAGCCGCCCATGGCGATAGCGCTTTGGGTAATATTTCCTTTCTGATCTTTTTCAGTCAGTTTTTCAGATAGAATAACTACTTCATCCCAAAATGATGGGGGCTTGGCCAGACCGGCCGCTGAAAAAATATCTTTATTCCAGTATAAAACCAGCGGATCTAGGTTGAAAGGCAGAGCCAGCACCCCTTCCTCGCCCAAATAAATCTGCGCGCTATCCACAAACATGTCGGCGAACGTCCTGCGGCTTAATTGGCTAAAAGGTATGACCTCTAGTTTATTTTTTTGCCGATAAACTAACTCTTGAGGCAAAAAAATCAGATCAGGTCCGCGCGCGCTGGCCAAAGCTTCTATCAACTCCTGCTCAAAAAAATCTCGCTTAACCTCGACATATTTTAGATTGGCCACTTTGCGATAGTTATCGTTAAACTCCTTGGTCAGTGCATCAATCTGATCTTGGGGGAACGATCCCCAAACCACAAGTTCGGGCGCCTCGCCGCGCCCGCCGCCGGGCGCGTAGGCTGAAAAAAGTAGTACCGCCGCAAGAATGATGAGGCCGAATATCGCCAGTGTTATCGTTTGAAAATATGACATCAGTTTTTTACTATTTCTCTTTTTTAAAAATTAACCCCCAATGATGCGAACCGGCATCGAATTCTCGTTCGAAAACGAAACCGGCTTTCTCAAAAATATTCCTCCCCGCGTCTTTTTTGACCACATGCTCCGGGATCGGGCCGATGTTGCCAAACGAATCTGACCAATCAACCGCCATGAGAGAAGCAGTCGGTTTTAAGACGCGGTAGGCTTCTCTAGCGAGCATCTCTTTGTTTTCCGCCTGAAATAAAATATTAGAAACCACCACGGCATCCATGCTCTCGGTCCCTAATTTTGAACCGCCCTCTTCATCCAGATCACCTCTGATCACTTCTATCTTGAGCCCGCGCGCGCTGGCTTCACGCTTAAGTTTGGCTAAAAGATCTTTCACTACATCAATGGCGTACACCATGCCGGTAGGCCCCACGCGCGCTGCCAAGGCCAAAGCGTAACTGCCTGACCCCGCTCCAAAATCAGCCACCCGCATCCCTTCCGTCAGATGCAATTTCTCCACATTCTTTTCCGGATTACTAAACGCCATCCATTTTATTATACCAACCCGCGCCCCAAACCCCAAGTGGACAAATTCCTTGGGTGCGGAGTGTCCAAGCACTAAAGACAGGTGAGGGAGGCGATGGAGTCTCCTTCTCGCAACTTCATGATGCGCACCCCTTGAGTTTGTCTGCCAAGCGATGGCACTCCCTCAAGCGCGGTGCGGATGACTTGGGCGTTTTTGGAGATGGCGATAATTTCTGAATCAACTTCGCTCACTATTTTACTGACTATCAGTTTACCAGTCTTAGCTGTCACTTTTGCAGTCTTGATCCCAGAGCCAGCGCGCTTCTGCACCTTATACTCTTTGATCAAAGTCCTTTTACCATAACCGTTCTCGCTCATGACCAGAAATTGAGCAGCCGTGTCATCCTTGCGGATAATATCAGCCCCGATGATATAATCGTTCTTCTTGAGTTTGATCACCTTTACCCCCATAGCGGCCCGACCCATCTCGCGCACATCCGTCTCCTTGAAACGAATAGCCTGTCCTAAAGTGGTCCCCAAGATAACGCTGTCCCCCCTTCTCACCAGACGAACTGAAAGAAGTTGATCACCCGCGTCCAGTTTGATGGCGATAATGCCGCTACGACGCACATCCGTAAAACTCTGGGCGTCCACCCGCTTCCCCACCCCAAGGCGCGTCACCATGATCAAAGAGATGTCTTCTTTTTTCAATCCTTTGGGTAGGGCCAGCACGGAGGTCACTCTTTCACCATCTGCAAGCGCCAGAAAATTAAGAATGGATTTTCCGCGCGTGGCGCGCTTACCTTCCGGCAGTTCAAACATCTTCATCTGGTACACCTTGCCTCGGTCGGTAAAAAAGAGGAGATCGCTATGCGTATTGGCTGTCAAAAAGATAGTGATAAAATCTTCCTCCTTAGTGTCGAGGTCAATCACCCCCACGCCGCCGCGACGCTGACTGCGATACTCCCGCGGATCGGTGCGCTTGACATAACCGCCGGCCGTCAGCACCAAAACATTCTCCTCCTCCGCGATCATATCTTCCACGGAAATAGTTTTGGCCCCGTGGCGCACCACCCGAGTCTTACGTTCGTCTCCGTATTTTAAAACTATCTCCTCAAACTCTTTTTTGATGACAGCCAGCATCTTCTTGGGATCGCCCAGTAAAGCTTTGAGCTCTTTCACCAACTGCTGAACGGCCTTAAAATCATCTTCGATCTTTTTGCGTTCAAGCCCCGCCAAGCGCTGAAGCCGCATCTCTAAAATGGCCGTGGCCTGAATGACAGAGAAAGCAAACTGCTTCATCAAGTTAGCATGGGCTTCTGGCGCGTCCGCCGCTTTCTTGATGGTGCGAATGATCTCATCAATATGATCGAGGGCCTTTTTTAGGCCGAGCAAAATATGCTCCTTCTCTTCGGCTTTGCGCAGATCAAAAACGGTCCTTCTTTTGACAATCACCTGTCGATGCGAAAGAAACTCCTCGAGCATACTCTTTAATGAAAGAATCTTAGGCACGCCATCCACTAACGCCAGCATGTTGTAATTGAACACCTGCTCAAGTTCGGTGTGTTTGTAAAGATAGTTGAGCACGGCTTGAGGTTGTGCCCCTTGTTTTAGATCTACCACCACGCTTACATCTTTGGTGGACTCATCTCGAATATCTTTGATCCCCTCTAATTTTTTATCCCTCACCAAATCAGCAATATGCACAATGAACTCGCTCTTGTTCACCTGATACGGCAAAGAGCTGATAACAATCTGCGTCACCCCGGCTTTCGACTCCGTGATCTCGGCCTCACCCCGACACACCACACCCCCCCGACCGCTCGCATACGCGTGGTGAATATCTTTATCGTTAAAGACGATCCCGCCGGTGGGAAAATCCGGTCCTTTCACAAATTTTAACAACTCTTCGGTGGTAGCTCCTTTGTTGTCAATCAGATGCATTAAAGCGCCGAGCACCTCCGTCAAATTATGAGGTGGAATCTTAGTAGCCATCCCTACGGCAATACCCAATGTCCCGTTTAACAGAAGATTAGGTATGGCCGATGGCAAAACCACCGGCTCTTTTTTGGTGTTGTCGTAGTTCGGAGTAAACTCAACTGTCTCCTTTTCGATATCGCGCAGAAGCTCATCTGCCATCCTTGACATTTTTGCCTCGGTATTGTGATTGACAAAACCATTGGCCACGAACGAATGACAAAGGCTGTCTACTTTGATAGAGTAAACCTTCTTTCTCCCACCATGCTCAATCTTTTGGATGGGATCAAAAAAGTAATGGTTCTTCAAGAGGGAGGTCATGAAAACGCTAAGTTCAGTCCCAATCTCTTTACTCACGCTCTCGACTATTCGCCCCCCGTTTTCTTCGAGGGCAAAATAACGATCAAAATTATTTTTGAGTGTAAATTCTTTCTCGGGAAATGATGCCTCCTCGTCCAAATTTTGCCTGACATAGGCAGAGAGGTAGGGAATAAAGTCAGTCGTCGAATATTCTTTGAATAGTCTCGAGATAACCAAGGCCAATTTATCATTCTTTCTTTTTGAAATAAATCCGATCTCCAATTGGAACAAGCGATAATTTTCTAAGCCTCGAATATACAACTTATGTATATGACGGTAAGAGTCGTAACGACGCGTAGCGGCTATGCCGAAACGCAAAAGCAAAATTTGAATCTCTTTTAAGAGCATCTCACTCTTAGAGGTTGCTGAAAGCTCGACCATTTTGGACTCACTCCTCGAAATGCTTCCGTCTCCTTCAAAATAGGCTCTCAAGAACGCGGCCACCACATTTTTGGGTGAGAGAAAGATGGATTGAGGCACCCTTTTTTCTCCAGATTTTACAGGAAACAGGCCGATGCTCCGTAAAAAGAGGACCACGTGATGAGAATGAACCTCCAGCCTTTGATACTGTTTCTTACCAAACGAGCTGGCTTTTCTTACGAAACGATGCAAACGACAATCCGGAAACACTCTGCGCCATTCTGTCTCAAAACGCTCAATCCAACGCTCATCGCTATTGCAAAACTCTATCTTATCCAGAGATACTGTCCCCTCGGCAGTAAGCGCGCCGAGGATAGAGGCCAGCTCCGCGCTAAGTTTCCTAGGCAGAATCTTTTTTTGCCATCTTTTCCGGCCAGCAATATCAGGCCATAAAGACTCAAGCGCTAAATTTTCGAGCGGCCATAAGATATCTTTGGAACGATCAATGACCGCCACATCCTCAATCTCTAACTGGCTCAAAAGCTTCCAATCAAATTCAGGCCGTCCAGTTAACAGATTTTTCTTTAAAACTAAAATGGGATGATTCCTGGAACCGCGTATCTCAAAGCCCCTACTGGTCGTCGCTTGGATAGTATCATGCTCACCGCTATCAAACCACTTAACCGCTTTATTGACATTTTGATCGCGAGAAAGAATATCAATGCCGATCTCCTTTTCGATTTTTTCAATAGGCATGAGGCCTTTAGAAGTTACTACCAAACTGTCGCCTGTTAAACAGTACCTCATTGCAGCCGCGGAGTCCCCGTCCACCGAGCCAAAATTACCCTGACCGAAAACCAAAGGATAGCGCATGTAAAAATCTTGAGCCATCTTGACCATGGCATCGTAGACCGAGGTGTCACCATGGGGATGGAATTTGCCGAGGACATCCCCCACCACGGCCGCCGATTTGCGAAACTTAGCCGCGCTCGTAAGTCCCATCTCATGCATGGAAAAAAGGATGCGGCGATGCACCGGCTTCAACCCATCTCTGACATCCGGCAAGGCCCGCGAGACGATCACCGACATGGCGTAATCAAGATACGACTCCCGCATCTCGGGCACGATATCCACCATTTTGACAGACTCTTTCTTGTCTAAATTTTGCTCTTTATTATTTGGCATAGAAACTGATAAGCCACATGAGAAATATAACGACCGTGATGGAGAGACTCAAGCCCAAAACTATTTTCTGTCTAAGCCACTCGGGTTTCTTTCGTAAATTTTCAATCCAATCAAATAGACTCATAGGCTAAAAGCACAATCTCGGCTTCCTTGTCGGCTAAATCTTTTTTTTTGACGGTCAATTTATCTACGGGCTTGAAACTCTCCTCCCCTTCCTCTTCTAAAAAAATAGTAATGGGACTGCCCTTGCCATTTAACTTACCGTTATGCAGCGGCACAATCATTCTTGGCTCAAGCGATGTGGAAAGCTTGTAAGCATCCTCGGCTTCAAGGACTGCTCCGCCTAAAATAGGTACGAAGAGAATATCGATCTCGCCTAACGCCTCGACCGCCTCGGGCTTGAGATCGGGCGTAGCTAACGCTCCCAGATGACACAGATTGACATCGTCTAAAAGTACGCTGTAGACAGTATTCACCTTCCCTCCGTCCCCCTCCGTAGCCACCCCTTTGATATAGACACCGCCAGTCTCGTACTCACCCGGCCCGTCCACGATGAACGGGACCTTATCACCATGCGAGACATTTTCTACCCCATTATAATCAGGATGATTGAGGCTGATGAGGCTGATATCAGACCCAAAACGGCTATACTTTTGCGAAGCTTCTTTAGAAAGAGGATTGAAAGCAATGACTTTATCCCCCAGTTGGACCTTGATGCAACCGAGGCCATGATAGCTGATAATCATATGCTAAGAATAGCATAATTTCGTTTAAAATGCTATACTCCTAGCCATTATCAGCTAACTATTATTAATTAATTTATGGATCCGACTGTAACAAGTACCGAAAACGGGGAAAAGACGAACGATTCCCAGATGGATGAACTTCTGCGTCACACCGCCATCCCCCCCCAGCCCGGCAAGCTAGTAGAAGGGGTAGTCATAGGTGAAGACAAATTGGCTCTCTATGTGGACTTAGGCCCTTTTGGCACTGGTATCATCCTTGGTCGCGAATATCTAAACGCCCGCGATATCATCAAGAAGATAAACATCGGCGATGTCATCACAGCCAAAGTCATCGAAGGTGAAAATGAAGGCGGCTATCTGGAACTATCGCTCAAAGAAGCCCGCCAAGCCGTGGTTTGGAAAGAAGCCGAAGAGGCTATCAAAAATAAAGATGTTTATGAACTGACAGTCAAGGAGGCCAACAAGGGCGGCCTCATTCTCGAGTGGAAAGGCATCGTGGGCTTTCTACCGGCCTCTCAACTGAAATCGGAGCATTATCCACGAGTGGACGACGGAGATAAAGATAAGATTTTAAGCGAACTGAAAAATCTTATCGGCCAAAAACTGAATCTATCTATTATCGCCTCCGACCCCAAAGAAGGCAAACTGATATTCTCCGAAAAAAGCTCCGTCCAAAAGGAAAAAGTCGAAATTGCCGAAAAATATAAAGTGGGAGACATCGTGGAGGGTGTCGTTACCGGCATTGTGGATTTCGGGGTGTTTCTCAAGGTAGAGGAGGGGTTAGAGGGGTTGATTCACATCTCTGAAATCGATTGGAGCTTGGTGGAAAACCCGAGAACTCGCTTTAAGGTGGGAGAGATCGTCAGCGCCAAAATCATCGAGATAAAAGAGGGTAAAATCTCGCTCTCCACCAAGGCGCTCAAAGAAAGCCCATGGAAAGGAGCCGAAGAAAAATACAAAAAAGATGACAAAGTGTCGGGTGTCGTGATCAAATACAACAAATACGGCGCTCTGGTAGCCATCGAAGAAGGAGTGGCCGGACTGGTTCACATTTCCGAATTCGGAACGGAAGAAAAAATGCGGGGCATTTTAGAATTAGGAAAGACTTACCCCTTCATCATCAATCTTTTTGAACCAAAGGAACAAAAGATGACCCTCTCCCACCTAGCCGGTATTAAATGAATTCATGGCTTTAGGAAGACCGTGCGATAAAATGATCTCAATGGCTTCGAGCACTCTTTTAGAAACCTTCTTAAGAATAACCAGTTCAGCGGGTTTGAACTTACCTAATATAAATTTTACTACCGCTTCTTCCCCTTTGGGTTTTTTAAGCTTGCCGGATGGAGTGGTTGGACAGATGCCGATGCGCACGCGAATAAAGTCTTGTGTCTTGAGCATCTTAATAATCGACTCGACTCCCTTGTGACCCCCCGCCCCGCGCCCAAAAGAGATCTTAAAAGAGCCGAGGGGAAGATCGAGATCGTCATGCACCACAATCAACCCCTTGGCCTCTTTCTTGCTCTTAATAAACGGCTTGACTGCCTTCCCCGACTCGTTCATAAAAAAAGCACTTTCAATCAACTCCAAAGACTTTATAGACTTTACGGACTCCCTCCCAACATTATGTCTCGTCCCTAGATACTCCTCCCCGGGATTGCCAAGTCCAATGATTGTGTAAACCATAACTTTATATTATAATCATCCAATGGAAAAAGAAAACTTCTGGAGCGAGACCTTGCGCTTTGTTCTCATATCCACCGTCTTCGTAGTCTTGCCGATCCGCCTTTTCGTGGCTCAACCGTTCATCGTCAGCGGTGAATCCATGTCCCCTAATTTTGAATCGGGCGAATATCTGATAGTAGACGAACTGACTTATTATCTGCGCGAACCAACGCGCGGTGAAGTGGTGGTCTTTCGCTACCCCGTTGATCCGTCAAAATATTTTATTAAAAGGATCATCGGCCTGCCAGGGGAAGAGTTGGAATTAAACGCGGGCAAGGTAATCATAAACAAAAGAAATCTTGGCGAGACTATTTCTCTAGATGAGACTTATGTCAAAAAGAATTTGTCTCACGACGCCAAAATAAGCCTGGCAAGCGATGAATATTTTGTAATGGGCGACAATAGACAAGCGAGCTCCGACTCGAGGAGCTGGGGCCCGGTCAAAAGAAAACTACTCATAGGCAGGGCCTTTTTACGTCTTTTACCAATCGCCCGAGCCGAAGTTTTACCAGCTAAAGCGCCAGAGAGCAACAATTAATATGCCTGTCAAAAAAACCACGACCAACAAAGGAGAGCACCTTTCAGTCAAAGGTATGCATGACATTATCGGCAACGATTATTATCGTTATCAGGGTTTTTTTGAGAAGGCGGCCGAGGTTGCCATATATTACGGCTTCAAACCCATTGATACGCCCATTTTGGAAAATGTCGAGATCTTTAGCGGAGGCGTAGGTCTGAACACAGACATCGTCCAAAAAGAGATGTATGTCGTAAAGACAAAAGGCGGTGATCAGCTGGCCTTGAGGCCTGAAGGCACGGCCCCCATCATGCGAGCCTATCTTGAAAACGGCCTCACCGCCTCCCCTCAACCCGTCATGTTTTATCACGCTGGGCCGTATTTTCGATATGAACGCCCTCAGAAAGGCAGACTTCGCGAATTCAGACAGTTCGGCCTTGAGATGATAGGCGCTGAAAAAAGTATCGCGGATGCCATGATTATCAAAATCATGCTCATCATCTTGGAAGAGACGGGCGTCAAAAATGTTTATCTAAACTTAAACAGCATCGGCGACAAAGAGTGCCGCCTCGGCTATCGCAGAGCCCTTACGAATTATTACAAAAAGCATCAGAACCAGATCTGCGCAAATTGTAAAATTAGAGTAAAAAATAACCCCCTGCGCGTTCTCGACTGCAAGGACGAAAAATGTCAGCCCATAAAAAAAGACGCTCCTGACTCGGTCAGCTTCCTCTGTCCAAACTGCAAGCAACATTTCAAAGAGGTGCTCGAATATCTCGAGACGCTCCAAATCGAATATCGCATGGATCACACTTTAGTAAGAGGTCTTGATTATTACTCGAGAACAGTCTTCGAATTCGTCACAGAAGAAAAAAACGCGGATGAGGAGGGAAATGAAGGAGACGTCAAGGATTTCAGCTTAGGCGGCGGCGGGCGTTACGACTATCTGGCCAAGGCGCTCGGCAGCAAGAAAGAGATCGCGGCCGTAGGAGCAGCCCTCGGTGTTGATCGAGTGCTCTCATGCAAAGATATTCATGAACTTAGCCCGCGCATTTTGAAGAAACCAAAAGTCTTTTTCATCCAGCTCGGTTTTGAAGCCAAGCTGTTCAGTCTGATTGTGACTGAAATCTTGCGTAAAGCTCGCGTGCCCATAGCTCAGTCGCTTTCCAAAGATAGTCTAGGCAGTCAGTTGGCTACAGCCGAGAGACTGAAAATCCCTTACACCATTATTCTTGGTCAGAAAGAGGTTATTGATAGGACCGTCATTGTTCGCAATATGGATACCCACTCTCAAGAAGTGTTGGGCATTGACCAATTAGCCGATTATGTTAAAAAGATAAAATGATTCAAGTCGAAGTGGTCAAAACCGGAAATGAAACCACCGCCAATCTCATAAGACGTTTTACTAAGCGTGTCCAGTATTCCAGTATCTTGCGCAAGGCTCGCTCCAATCAGTCCAAAAAACGACCTCAATCCGCTCTGGCTAAAAAAAAATACGCCCTAGGACGCATTGAAAATCAGAAAAAAAATGCCGAATTAAGAAAAATGGGCAAAGATGAACCTTTCAAATTCACTAAGAAATCATCTTGAGATCAAGGACGATATATTGGGCAAGGGGTATGAGCTTAGTCTGACTTATATCGACGAGGGGCGCTCACTGGATCTAAATCGAAAGTATCGAAAAAAAAATAAGCCGGCCAATGTGCTGGCCTTTGCTCTCGAAAAAAACGCCGGAGAGATTTTTTTAACCCCATCTATAATTAAAGAAGATGAACTTCTTTACATGTTTATCCACGGATTGCTCCATTTGAAAGGTTTAAAGCATGGTACAATGATGGAGAAAGAAGAAAAAAAATTTTTGGCTAAATGGCAAGAAATATCGTAACTGGCATCGATGTGGGAACATCAGCCATCAGGATTGTAGTAAGCGAATATCCCGCTAACATCTCAAAAGTGGCGGGAAACACGCCCGCGCCTTTTGTGTTGGCGGCTGTTAAAAAAGAGTCGCGGGGTTTAAGAAGAGGCTATGTTATAAGCTTCGATGAACTGACTGAAACTCTCGGAGAGGCTTTTAGGGAGGCCGAAAAAATGGCCAAAATTAAGATCAAGAAGGCTTTCTTAGGGGTGGGAGGGATCACCCTCGGCTCTAATCTGGCCGAAGGTTCCATAGTAGTCTCCCGAGCCGATCTTGAAATCACGGAGCTCGACATCAAGAGAGCCATCACCACCAGTGAGGCTAACCTCAAGGATTCGTCAAACAAACAGATTATTCACACGGTGCCTCTCCAATTCAAACTAGACGGCAAGAGAGTATTGGGCCGACCGATCGGTCTTAAGGGGGGAGTGCTCGAAGTCAAGACTCTTTTTATCAGCAGTTTAGAACAGCATTTAAACGATCTAGTGGCGGCGGTGGAGGAAGCGGGGGTGGAGGTAGAAGATGTCATCGCCTCCCCCATAGCCGCCTCTTTCGTCGGTTTAAGTAAATTGCAAAAAGCAGCCGGATGCCTTCTTCTTAATATCGGCGCGGAGACAGTCTCGCTGGTGATTTTTGAAGAAGGTATTCCCATATCACTTGAAATTTTTCCCATCGGCTCGAGCGACATCACGAACGACATCGCTCTCGGACTAAAAATATCCCTGGAAGAAGCCGACGCCTTAAAGATCGGCGCCCGAGACGCATACACATCCAGAAAGAAATTGGACGAGATCATTGAAGCGCGCCTATCGGACATCTTCGAACTGATAGAACGCCATTTACGAAAAATCGGCAGGAGCGCCCTTCTACCTGCCGGACTAGTCATTACCGGCGGAGGAGCAAGCACCAGTCAACTGGCGGATCTAGCCAAAGAGTATCTACACCTGCCGGCCAAAGTAGTACCAGAAATCACGATACCCACCGGAGAAAATAAAAAAATCAACATAGATTCAAGCTGGTCGGTAGCCTACGGACTCTGTGTCTTGGGGTTTAATACCGAGGTCGGGGAATCCATCGGAATAAGACTTGCGCGCGAGACCAAAAATAGCTTTATCGGCTGGATAAGACAGCTCTTGCCTTAAAAATCAGCTTCTGCTAGACTACCGACACTATATAAGCTATAAATTTTATGCCTAAAATCAATCCTGAAGTTGAGGCGTTTGCCAGAATAAAAGTCATCGGCGTAGGAGGGTCCGGAGGGAATGCCATCAATCACATGGTCAACTGTAAAGTGAAGGGGGTGGAATTTATCGCCATGAACACGGACGCCCAAGATCTTCACCATTCGCTGGCGCCTAAGAAAATCCACATCGGTAAAAACCTGACCCACGGCTTGGGAGCCGGCATGAACCCGGAAACCGGAAAAAAAGCGGCTGAAGAGACTATCGAAGAGATTCAAGGCATCATTAAAGGTTCAGATATGATCTTTATCGCCTGCGGACTAGGCGGCGGCACGGGCACGGGCGCGGCGCCGGTCATCGCCAAAACCGCCAAAGATGCTGGAGCCCTGACAGTGGCCGTCATCACCAAACCTTTTTTCTTTGAGGGCCAGCAACGCATGAAGATAGCCGAGACAGGCCTTTCGGAACTAAGAAAAGAAGTGGACGCCATAATAGTCATTCCGAACGACCGCCTACTCGGCATTATTGATAAAAATACGCCTGCCACTTCAGCCTTTGCCATGTGCGATGATATCTTACGTCAAGCGGTGGAAGGCATTTCCGACCTCATCACTACACCGGGCATCATCAATTTGGATTTCGCCGACATCAAAGCCGTTATGCAAAACGCCGGTTCAGCCTTGATGGGCATCGGTGCGGCCATCGGCGAGAAGCGCGCGGAAGAGGCAGCGCGCGTGGCCATCAATTCGCCCTTGCTTGATCTCTCAATCGAAGGAGCCCATGGAGTGCTTTTTGCCATCGCCGGCGGAGAAGATCTGACCATGAACGAGATTCAGGAGGCAGCCAAGATCATCACCGAATCCATCGACAAGGAAGCCAAAATTATTTTTGGAACCATCAAAGACGACAAGCTGAAGAAAAATGAAATCAAGATTACCGTCATAGCGTCGGGTTTTCCAGAAGGCGCTTTGGTCAGAGCCGAGGCCTCGAACATCAAACAGAACTCTCCGTCTGTCTTCAGTCCAGACACCAAGCAGTTTAAGAAAGTGGAAACCACTAAAATGGAAATTGACGAAACCGAAGACTGGTCTTCTGTCCCCGCCTTCTTGCGCCGTCAAAAACAAAAATAACACTTTTGAAACTTATTGGTGAATATAAAAGTATCCGTTACGTAATCGCTGGCAGTACCGCGGCCGCGGTCCATTTTGGTCTACTTTTTTTATTTAAGGAATATCTGGGTCTTTGGTACATTACAGCCAGCTCTCTAGCTTTTTTGTTCGCTCTCTTAGTAAGTTTTACACTGCAGAAGTATTGGACCTTCAAGGAAAAAAGTTTTGAGAGCATAAAGATTCAGTTTCCTTTCTATGCCATAGTAGCTATTTTTAACTTCTTATTAAATGCTAGCCTACTCTTTAGTTTAGTTCATTATCTCAAAATAAATTATCTTATCAGTCAGGCGTTTGTTTCTGTTGTATTGGCTATAAGCAGTTTTTTTGTGTATAACAAAATGATTTTTTCTGAAAGACAGAAAAACCAGCCGTCATGAAAAATATTATTCTCTTGCCAACTTACAACGAAAATGAGAACGTCAAAATCATCATCCCGGAGATATTTAATCTAATACCCGACATAAACATAATGGTGATTGACGACAGCTCTCCAGATGGCACGGCTTCAACAGTCAGGAAATTGATGAAAAATTATCCTAATTTAACACTGCTCGAAAGGAGAACCAAGGAGGGTCTAGGGGCGGCTTATAAAGAAGCATTTGGGTTAATTAGACAAAATCAAGCCATAAAACATGTCATTACAATGGATGCCGATGGTTCACATGATCCCCGTTATCTTTTAGGATTTCTAAATAAGATTAAAGACTACGACCTAGTCGTTGGTTCGCGATATACGCCGGGTGGAGGCATCGAAACCTGGGAAGTCTGGCGAAAATATTTAAGTCGATTCGGAAATCTTTACGCTAAGACTTTAGCAGGTCTCCCCATTAAAGACGTTACGGCTGGTTACATGTGCCTAACCAAAAACCTAGTCGATAAACTTAATCTGGACAAAATAAGTTCTGCGGGTTATGCCTTCCTTATTGAAACAAAATATCAGGCGGTAAAAATACTTAAGGCGAGGTGGATAGAAATACCGATCGTCTTCAAAACCAGACGAAAAGGAGAATCAAAAATTTCCTCCCAGATTATTAGCGAGGGCGTTAAAACCCCGTTTAAAATTTTCTTTTCAAGAATTGTAGAGCGCCCGCTTTATGATAATTTAGTCTGTAATGTTTGCCAAAGGGGAAATATCAGTAACTACACAAGTAAATCTGGCTACAATTTCTACAGATGCGAGGAATGCACTTTAATATTTATTCACCCAATACCTCATGATTTAGAAAATATTTACAAAGAGACATATTTTTATGACAATAAAACCGGGAACAGAAAGGACGGATACGTTGATTACGAAAAAGATAAGGAAGGCATGAAAGCAAGTTTTGAAAATTTCTTAGACAAAGCCAGTAAATTAGCCAAGGGCCGGGAACTTTATGATGTAGGCACGGCCACGGGTTATTTTTTGGACTTAGCCTTAAAGAAGGGTTGGCATACGGCCGGTAGTGAAATTTCGCTTTTTGCCGCCCAAAAGGCCCAAAATAAAGGCCACCGGATACAAATAGGAAAACTGCCGGAGAAAGCCGAACAAGGCGTTTTCGATCTGGTAACCATGTGGGATGTTCTCGAACATCTAAGCGATCCGCAAACCTACATCCAAATTAGTAACAAGATGCTTAAAGCGGAAGGTCTACTTGCCATAAATACCCCGGATGCTGGGAGTCTCATGGCTAGGTTTCTTGGCAAGTATTGGCATCTTTATATACCTCCCGAGCATTTACATTATTTCTCGCGAAAATCTCTTGAAAGATTAATTGAAACAAATGGTTTTAAAATAGTTGAGTTCGGCCGAATGAAGAAGAGTTACAGCTTGCCCTATATTTTCAAAATCCTGCATACTTGTTATAATCTGAAGATATTTGGAAAAATGGCTAATATGATTGACAACAACTACTGGCGTCAATTCTCTTTTAATATTAATCTCGGAGACAACATTTATCTCCTGGCAAAAAAAGTAAGGGATGTCTGATTTTTCCTTTCTTTCACTTCGGGGAATGGTGATCATCCTCGTGGCCTTAATGGCGAGTTTGGTGACTGGCCTACCACAGTTAGCCGCCATCTCGGCTGATCACGATCAATTCCAAGGTATATATCCAATCCAAAATAACGATGAGCCTTACTATCTGGCCCGAGGACAAGATGTGCTCGATGGACACCCCACCCAATCCCATCCATACTATTTGGAACATAAAAATGATCCAGCAGGACAGTTCTGGATTCCGGACTATCTGCTCGCCCAAACATCATACCTGTTGGGACTAAACATACCCGAGGGGAACGTCTTATTTGATTTTGTTCTGCCATTTATAATCGTACTGCTTACTTTCGCGGTATGCTTCCGAATGACTGAAAACTGGCTCATTAGTCTGGGAGCAGTTATCTATCTCCACTTTGTTATTTATCTGGGTATTTTTGGCAGACCAATTTCTCCCCAATTTAATTTCATTTTTTTTCTTACTGCTACTCTAGCAAGCCTATCCTCTCCCTTTTGGGCAAGCATAAATTTAGGTCTCCTCTTCTATGTTTACACATACTATTGGACTTTTTTTCTGGTTCTTTATGGTATATACATACTTTTAAACTATTTTTACCTGAAAGATAAAAAAGAAAGCAGAAAATTTCTTTGGGTGATCATGGGCGCCACAGCTATTGGATCAGGTTATATCTGGCAAAATCTAGAAGCTATCCAGCTGACTTATTATGCCGAATCCTTGGCAAGACTAGGCATGATCGAAAGCCACTTCCCATCGGGTTTAAAAATAGTACTTTTAGGTACTCCACTCCTCGCAATATTCCTCTTTGGTCTGAAAAAAGAAATTATCCCTAAAGAAAAAAAATCGCTCTCAATGCTCTCTGGTGTATTGGCCGCCATAGTAGCCGTTAACCAACATGTAATCACAGGTAAAAACCTGGAATTTTCTAGCCATTATCAGATGCTCTCGATTGTTTGGTTTATTTTCACGGCCGTATTTTTGATAGAATGTGCAATGAAAAAAAATCTATTAAAGCCGGGGGTAGAAAGAAGACTAATTTTTGTTGCTCTTCTTATTTCTTTACTTTGGGGAGTATTCAATACCTATAAATTTTTGTCGACTTTTTCCTATTTAAACGAAACAACTTTGATTAATCAATATTACGCTCCGGTCCTAACGTGGCTTAGAGAAAACACCCCGAAAGACTCAGTAGTTTTTTCTAGAGGTGGTTTGACGGGTTTAATTCCTTTCTACACAAGCAATAATCAATTTTATAATCCAGCAGGTAATCTTAATTTTATGCCGAATGATGAAGTCATCGAAAGATTTCTCATCTATCACTATTTTGAACCTGAATTTAATCGGGATTTCATAAAAAAACACGAACGGGATATATGGCGAGTTTATTACATTGATCGGTATGCCCATAATCTAAACAAATTAAAAGTCTGCACGATATTGCGCATAAAATGCCGCCCCGAAGAGCGCCTACCGAAAAGAGAAGTCGACGCAGTCTTAAGAAAAAGAAATGAACTGATAAAAATCCCTTTCGAAAATTTATTAGAAAGATACCAAACGGACTATCTGGTAATAGAGAAAAAAACAGCCCGTAACTGGAAATTAGCACGCTATCACTCACTAGAACCAGTAGCTACCATCAACAATTTTGTGGTGTATAAAAAGCATCCTCTTTAAGGTTAAAAACTAAACCAAAAGCTATATTCGGAAGCGGGAGGATTCGAAACTTACAGTTTCAGTACCCCGATTGGATTTTTATTTCGCATTCTGCTCATAAAAATCTCAATCGGGCTTCGAATCCTC